>DATFNI010000017.1:0-3749 GCA_035266485.1 Balneolales bacterium | reverse complement strand
AGATGTCATGAAAACATATAAATACTTATGAGTACTTAAGAGTGCCTGGAGTACATAAGAGCTTTTCTGTTAGCTTCCTTTCAGAAAAAGGTGTTAAAGTCATGATTCTATCTTTTCAAATTTCTTGTTGCTGAAGTAAAGATTGCCAACAATTCATTCGCCTCTTCCAATAATGATTGAATTTGAGGTTCATTACACCATTTCTGTTCTGCTATAATTTTAGCCAGTAAATCGTTTCACTCGCTTCGGTTTCACAGATCTTTGTTTTATGATAAAAATCTGCTTTGCTTCTTGATCTATTTACTTCCCGATAATTGGCACCTACACTGGTACCTGATTTCGTGAATTGATTTCTAACGACCCTGGCTTCCGGCGTATTCGGCAATTTAGAGGGGAGATGAATTACCTTTATGGCAAATCTCAATGTCCCATCCTCTAAATTTTTACCAAACTCTTTATTATTCATGTCAATTTGAGATTCTCACTTTAAGTACTCGTAAGTACTTCTAAATCCAGGTAGTACCGGTTGAGCTGTTTTGTTACGCGCGTCGATCCATCCTCGGCAGTTTGCGTCGTTTCGATCAGTCTTTTTTCTTCCGCTCGTTTTCGTGCCTTCTGGATTCCGGGATCGTACCGTTCTATCCATTTGAAATCGGAATAGACCGGTGGTTCGGCAAAACCGAGATTGAACAGCCCGTCGTGGATGTGGTTCAGAATCCATTCCATGCGTTCATGAACGAGCTGGTCCAGGAAGTTTTGAAATTCATCCCATTCCATAAGGCCTAGGAAGTCTTTAAGTCTGCCACCACGTTGACCGTTGATCAAATCCGGGTTAAACCATGCTTCTTCCCCGATAAGCTGGGTGCAGACGATCTTACTTTGTTCTCGCCCAAAGGGGAGCACATAGTAACCGCCTGCAAAACGCTCGCATCCTTCATGCAGGAGTGCCCTGGCATATACCGGAAGCTGGAAACTCATCCCTTTATTGATATCATCCTTAAACTTCTTCACACTACTCGTTCCCGTCTTATAATCAAAGACGAGCGCCTGTTTTCCGTCCGGAGAATGATCAATCCGGTCAATAAATCCGCGAAGACGCACCGGGAAGGGAACAGATTTGAGTTCAGGCTCATAAGCCCAGCCATATTCCATTCCGAAACGGGAATCGGGGTAGCATCCTGCCGGTTTCAGATCATGAAGTGGTTCGGACAGTAACATTCCGGAACGGGCCATCTCCCTTTTTAAAAAACCATCCAGTAGCCGCTGCAACTGCAATTTGAAAACCCCGGGAAAGGGTGAGTTCGTGTAGCCGGTTTGTCCGGCGTGATCTTCCAGAACTTTTTCAGAGATAATCATAAGACGTTGCCAGGCCTGCTTTCGCTTTTCATCATTAGATATCAGGGATGGAGCAATGACCGGCAAACCCGGCGCATAAGTTGAATCCCTCGTGTAGTATTCCTGCAGGATTTTATGAACGACGTCGCCTTTGACTGTTGCCTCGATCTCATCACTGTATTCCTCGAGTGGTTCGAGCCGCAAGACACGCTGAAAGAAAAATTCCAGCGGTGATATCGCATATTGATCAAGCTGTGAAATAGAACTCGAAAGGGTACCGACCGAATCCGTTTGATGACGCCACCAGTCATTTTTAACGTTCGCAAGCTGCTCGTCCCAGCCGGCTCGACCTGCTGATCGCAAGTCGCCATCGTAAAGGCCCATACCTGACTGGTTCCGGCGCTCTTTTCCAACGGAAGCAATTAAACGGGCGTGTGCCGGGGGATCCTTTTCAAATGTTCTGGCAACGTTGGAGGCACTGAGTGTTCCGTCATGCAAGCGTTCGTCGGCGTCTGTGATGAGATACTTTTCATCCGGAAGCGGCCATGCCCAACTTTCCTGGTTTGATTCCCAGGAGAGTGTCCATGTCAGGTCCTGCCAGAGCGCCGAACCGATGACAGAGCGCTGCTCTCTGTGGCGTGGCCGGGAAATGAAAAGCTCGGCGGCATTTTCAATCTGGCGAAACAGACGGTGACGAGCTTCCAGCCATGAATCCGGCAGCCGGTTGCGAAGCAGTCCCAGCATCAGGTTCTGGTAGCGAAAACGCAGATAGTCTGTTTTAACCGGTTTTGGAAAACTGCCCTCACTCAGTCCCAGCAAGAAAACGGTCTTCCGATGCGTGTCCGGGAAATACCCCACCTCGGTCAACCTGACTGCTTCCGGGAGATCGTCAGACCGTTCGCGATTATCCCTCAGTGAAAGGTCGACCAGATCAAGAAAGTCGTTCATACTCAGTGAAGGATTGAGACCGAGCCTTTGATGAGTTTCCACTAACTCATCCAGGATTTCGGAAAACTGTGATCGGGTAACATTGGCTTTGGGATCGCCAAGATTATCCTGCTCATCAATCAGTTTTCCCGCCCAGATCACCCAATCAGAAAGCGGACGCAGATCCCCACCTGACAAGTATCGCCTTCTCAATCCATTCAAAGCATCAATGACATCACTAAAATAATTTTTATCGCGATCAACCTGTCCCAGTTCCCGCTCTTTTCGGTCCTCATCCCAGTGACGCGTTTGCTGAATAGAAAGCCGTCTTCGTACCATGGCATTTTCAAGTCCAGCATCAGCCTCTTCGAGTGTGCGGAAATTGTAGGCCCGGCAGAACTGGCAGAAGCTACGAATGTTAGGTACTTCAGCGGGATCTTCAGAATCCAGTCCGCGCACTTTGAACAAGTTGTCAGCAAAAACCTGGTAGATATCGTCAATCGAAAAACCATTGCGTTTGAGCGACAACAGAAGCAAGAACCTCCGGACGACCGGGTGGCTGTTCCTGGCGGGTCCACGGGTTGCCGTCAGGGGTACTTCGCAGCTTTTGCCCAGGGGGAGAACCAACGGCTCATAATTCGTCAGATCGCTGACCAACACTACATAATCGCTGAACCGGGAACCTTGTTGACCGGCCGGTGTCGTCGCCACACGCCATCGGATAATCCGTAATGCCTGTTCCAGTTCGGCTCGTGCATTATGAACTTCCTGGATATGAATCCGGTTCGATTTCTGCAGCGCAGTGTTCTCATCGTCTGGAATTTGCCTGCCCTGGTCCAGGGTCCCGGCAATGTGGTACCGGATACCTTCACATCCTGACTGACTCTCATCAACATGCCAGTTTTTTTTGCGTGAATGTTCGCGCAGCCAGTGGGTCAGGGTAACAGAAGGCGTTTCAGCATCCGCGGCGGCGGATTCATATTGCAACAGGTTGAGCGAAGAATCCCGAATCAAACTAAGTGAATTCAAGACGGCTGAAAGTCCTTTTTTCTGAGATTCGAACAGGTAATCCGGTTCGTATAGAATAATATGCGGATATGTCAGCAGTCCCGTTGCGATTTCATTCATCCTGCCGGGAAGGGCCTCACGGTCTGTCCATTTTTGTGCTTCGAGATAATCGCGATAGCCTTCCAGCAGATCGATCAGTTCCCGGGCATGATTAGTGACACCACGTCCCGTTAGTTGTTTTACAATTTCACTAATGGAGACATCGGCGCGGTGCATATCGGCAATCAGATCGGAGAGTACCCGGACCGTTGAGGGTGCCGCCCATTTTCTCAGGGCTTCTTTCTTATTGGCCCGAAGCCATTCGCGCAGAACAAGCGTGCGTTCATCCGGTGCGAGTGGTGTCAGCGGTTCGGAGTCTGCAGGTTGGGATAGCATCGCCAGCTCGTCAAGCCAGTTTTCAAGCGGACGTATATCCGGTG
>DATFNI010000016.1:0-8446 GCA_035266485.1 Balneolales bacterium | reverse complement strand
AGCTACATGCATGCCATCACCACCAAGAAGCCGTTTCCAGTGAGGCAATTTATCCGGAATGGTATTCCAGGGGCCGTAAAAGACACCGTTATCCTGCATTCCTCCATATAAATTGAACGGTTTCTCATTATCAACATTAATGCTGTAGAACTGTGCGACAGCTGTGTTATTCAGGTGCGTCCAGTGTGAACCGGCGTCATAGCTCGTGTAAACCCCGCCATCACACCCGGCAATAAGATGCAGTGAGTCACTTGGATCGATCCAAAGGGCATGGAAATCACTGTGAACATCCTCATTCGCTGCCAGCTTGAATGTTCGTCCGCTATCATTTGATTTGAGGATCGGAACGCCTAAAATATATATGTCATCAGGATTTTCGGGATTAACACGGATCTGGCCGAAGTAGTATCCATAGGTATAGTATAATCCGCCGAGACGATGCTCATTCATCTTTTTCCAGTGCTTCCCGTAGTCGACCGACCGGTAGACCTGGGCACCGACGACACCGGCGTTTATCAGGTCCTCATCCGCGCTGTTATGGCGATAATCATATAACGCTCTGGGGCCGTATTTGCCGGATTCAACCTGCTTCTTTACGATACGGGCATTATATCGGTCAGGAAATCCGTTATTGTGCAGGAAAGAATTTAACGATGAATCACTGAGTGCCAGGAACTTTTTCCTGCTCATGCTCTTAAATGAGTCTGCCGTCAAACCCTTTTTCTTTTGTGTTGGTTTCTTTTCTGACTTTCTTTTGGCAGATTCCTGCTTTTTCTGATTATCCAGGACGGCATAAATGATGTTGGGACTGTTCTGGCTCACCGCCAATCCTATCCTCCCGACATTCTCTCCTGATGGGAAACCGTCCACTGATTTTTTCCAGGTATTGCCTCCGTCAGTCGATCTGTAGATGGCAGACCCGACTCCTGAGCCAACAAAATTCCAGGCATGTCTGGATCGTTGCCAGGATGCAGCCCACAACTCATCCGGATTCTTAGGATTGATCGCCAAATCGATCACACCCGTGCTATCATTAATGAATAGGGTCTTTTTCCATGTTTTCCCCCCATCGGTCGTTTTATATACACCACGGGCCGGATTATGTGAATACAAAGCCCCAATGCTGGCAACCCATGCAATATCCGGGTTGGTTGGATGGGTGATGATGCGTCCGATATGCTGAGTGCCGGGCAACCCTTCGTATGTCCATGTAATGCCGCCATCTGTGGACTTATAGATGCCGACACCCGAGTAACTGGACCGGCTGCTGTTATTTTCACCTGTTCCAACCCATATAATGTCCGGATTAGCTTTCGATATTGCGATATCACCGATGGTCAGGCTTCCTTCATTGTCGAAAACAGGCCTGAACGACTGGCCATTGTTGGTCGTTCGGAAGACCCCGCCGGATGCGTAGGCTACGTAAAATTCAAAATGATTTTTCGGATTGACAGCAATATCGGTAACGCGTCCTCCCACAACAACGGGTCCGGATGAATGCACCGGATACCCGCTGATTTCCGACGACTGCATCTCCTTCTGATGCTCTTTAACGATATGCAGAATAACCTGAGGCGCGGTGGAAGACACTTGTGCCATTCCAAACGGGGTATTGAACAGGAATGATGCCAGAACAAGAAAGCTGAACTTCATGGGGGTTAAAAATTTATTGTCGTAACTGAAAAGATCAGGAATAATAGAAAACTCCGTTTGAAAATGCCTGCTAAATCAAACAATCTGGCAGAAAGTAAAACGTTAATGAGTCACTTTCATGTGAATGATCGCCGCTTGATATCTGAATATTGAGTAGAAAACCGTCAGTTTCAGAGAAGAGTTTTAGGATTGGAATTCTTTTGAAATTAGGCTATCTTTGCTGTGCTGAAGTGAGCCTGCTATGGGTCTCACTTTTTTTATTCATAGGAACTGTTATTTGACTGTGCTCGATAACCTAAACGACCGAATTAGAGAACTTGCTGAAACCGTACTTGAAGGCCGGCCACTGTTTGTAGTTGATGTACAAGCGAAGGGCCAGAAAGGCAGTCGTACGGTGTGGATATATATTGATTCGGTAGAAGGTGGAGTGAACTTGGACGAATGTGCAAAAATCAGTGAAGAATTGAGTTTATTACTTGATGCACATAATGTTATTGATGGTTCATATCGTTTAAACATCTCGTCTCCCGGTTTGGATCGACCATTGGTGGATCCCCGGCAGTATCCAAAAAATGTAGGACGAAAAGCAGCCGTTCGCTTTAGTAAAACAGGTGATGAACAGCGAATCGAGGGCATAATCAAAAGATTTGAAGAAGGCCGGCTCATCATTCAGAAAAAAGACGGTTCGACGGAGTCCGTTGATTACGGGAACATATTGGAAACAAAGATATTGGCAGCCTGGTAATTAAAGGGAAATTATGCAAGGAGAAGCTTCGAAATTAATCATACAATCTTTCGCAGAGATTGCGAAGGAGAAGGGAATCGACAGAAATTTACTCCTGTCGATATTGGAAGATGTGTTTCGGTCGATGATCCGGAAAAAATACGGTGAAGAAGTCGATGACTCTTTTGATGTTATTCTGAATCCGGATCGTGGTGAGATCCAGATGCTGCACATTCGTGAGGTTGTTCCTGACGAAGAGATGTCTGATCCGGTTACAGAGATCCCTATATCTGAGGCGCACAAATTTGATCCCGATCTCGAATTATATGATGAGTATGCCCAGGAAATTCACCTGAATGACTTCGGTCGCCGTCTCGTAAAGATGGCAGAACAAACGCTTGCTCAGCGCATCCGTGAGATTGAGAAGGAAAACATATTTGAAGATTACACCGACCGGGTTGGTGAGATCATCTTAGGTGATGTCTATCAGGTGCGTCGTAATGACATTCTCGTGAATCACAACGGGGTGGAATTGATTCTTCCCAAATCACAACAAATTCCGAAAGATCATTTTCGGAAAGGCGATACCATCCGCGCCGTTGTAACCGAGGTAAAGCGGGAAAACGGAAACCCGACTATTCTGATTTCACGGACTTCACCGCTGTTTCTCGAACGCTTGTTCGAAAACGAGATTCCGGAAGTGTATGATGGCATCATCGAAATTGTGAAGGCTGTTCGGGAACCGGGGGATCGTTCAAAGGTTGCCGTTATTTCGCATGACGAGCGCGTTGATCCGGTTGGCGCATGTGTTGGAATGAAAGGTGTTCGAATTCATTCCATTGTGCGTGAACTGTGTAATGAGAATATCGATGTTATCCCATATACAGAGAATAAATATGAGTTTATAAAACGGGCTCTGCAGCCGGCTGATGTGCTTTCTGTCGACCTTGATAAGGATCAGACCTATGCCAAGGTTGTCGTGCCTGCCGACCAGGTGTCTAAGGCCATCGGCCGGGGGGGAGTTAATATTAAACTCGCCTCAAGGCTTACCGAATGTGAGATCGATGTATACCGTGAGATTGATGAAGAAGATGATATTGATATTTTTGAATTTGAAGTTGATTTTGGACATGATGTAGTACAAACGCTCTATGATATTGGTTGTGACACGGCAAGAGCTGTTCTGGAACTGGAGCCCGAAGAACTGGTTCGCAGAACCGATGGAAACATCAGTTTGGAACAAGCTGTAAGGATCATAGACACCATTTCCGAAGAGTTTGAGGAGGAAGAATCCTAAACCACCGGTTTTCGGCCGGATAGCGGTTCAACCTTCTGATACGAACTTCGGACATAATTGAAAGAAAGAACTAAAAACTGATATGGCGCGAGGCGGAAAACAATACAAACTCTTCAGAGTTGCTAAGGAATTTAATGTGTCCTACCAGTCGATCGCTGAGACACTCTCTGAACAAGGGTATAAGATCGATTCGAGGCCTAACTCGACCATAACTCCGGAGATGTACAAGGCTCTGGAGGATACTTATGGTACGGACAAGGTCCGCAGTCAGGAGCATGTGGTAGCACGTGAAGAGTATCAGGAACGACGCAATGCACTGCGCCAAAACCGATTCGAATCGGTTAGCATAGAAAATTTCATTGAACCTATAGATGAGGAAGGGGAGACTTCGGATGAAGAGGAACTCCCTATTGAGCCGGCAGACGGAAAAGAAGAAAAAAAGAAGAACAAAACAGAAGAAACCTCTGTACACGAGTCATCTGAAAAAACGAAGGTAGAAGAGACCGAATCTGAAGCACAGGAAGAAGAATTAGAGCCTGATGTGGAAGAAGAGACGGAACCGGAAATCGTCAAGCCTCAACCAGAGGAGAAAAAGAAAGAGAAGGAGGCCCCGAAAAAGCCGGCTGTCGAAAAGAAACCGGAGAAAGAGGAAGAAAAACCTGAACCCGAAGAGGAGCAGCCGAAAGAAAAGGAAATACCGGTTTCCCATGAAGAAGATGAGGAAGAAGATATTGAAGAAGAGTACGATGAGGAAGAAGAAGAGTCTGAGGAAAATTCAGTCATTCGCGCCAATACGGAAAAGCTTCGTGGTACAAAGGTATTAGGCACAATTAAAATCCAGAAGGAAGAGCCTACCAAGCCTAAAAAAGGAAAAGGTAAAGGAAAGCAAAAAGAAGGAGAGGAAGAAGCTCCTTCAAAGAAAAAGAAAAAACGTCGCCTGAAGAAAAACCGGACCACGCAGAGTGAAACAACCGAAGAGGAATCAAAAAAGAAGAAGAAGAAATCTAAAAAACGTCCTCAGCGTATTGATGAAGAACATGTTGAGCAGAAAATGAAAGAGACAATGCAACTGCTCAAGTCCACCGGTGGTGTTGGTAAAAAGAGGCAGAAAAGACGCCGTATGCGCCGCGAAGAAATTGCGGAACGCAGACAGGAAGCCGCAGAACTGGCTGAAGGCGACAACAAGCTGGAGGTCACCGAGTTCATCACGGTTTCTGATCTGGCTGATCTGCTGAATGTGAGTCCCACAAACGTCATCACTAGTTGTATGAATCTGGGTATCATGGTTTCCATTAACCAGCGACTGGAAGCGAGCACCATTGAGCTGATCGCCGAGGAGTACGGATATGAAGCGGAATTCGTCGATGCCGAGGAAATGCTCGAGGACATCGAGGAAGAAGAAGACGAGCCCGAAGATCTCAAGGAGCGACCGCCTGTCGTTACAGTTATGGGGCACGTTGATCACGGTAAGACTTCTTTGCTCGATTATGTTCGTAAAACACATATCACAGCAGGCGAGGCAGGGGGTATCACCCAGCATATTGGTGCCTATTCGGTGGACGTTGGGGATGGACGCAAAATTACGTTCCTTGATACACCTGGTCACGAAGCATTTACCGCAATGCGTGCCCGTGGTGCACAGGTTACGGACATTGTGATTCTGGTCGTTGCTGCCGATGATGCCGTTATGCCGCAAACTATTGAGGCTATCAACCACGCGCTCGCAGCTGGCGTTTCCATCGTAGTTGCCATTAACAAGGTGGATAAACCCGGAGCCAATGTCGATAAGATTCGTCAGCAATTGTCTGAGCACAATGTGATGGTTGAAAGCTGGGGTGGTAAATACCAGGAAGCCGAGGTTTCTGCCAAAACGGGTCAGGGTGTCTCGGAACTGCTCGAAAAAGTGCTCATAGAAGCTGAACTGCTTGAGCTTAAAGCCAATCCCGATAGAAACGCTCATGGTATCATACTAGAATCACGGATTGACAAAGGTAAAGGAGTTGTCGCTAACTTACTTGTACAAAAAGGTACGCTCAGGGTAGGTGATTCTTTTGTAGCCGGACCTTATTTCGGACGCGTCCGTGCTATGGAAAATGAATTCGGGCAGAGAATGTCGAGTGTAGGCCCTTCCGAACCAACGCAGATTACAGGCTTTGACGGACTGCCTCAGGCGGGCGACAAACTCATCTGTATGCCTGACGAAAAACGTGCTCGAGAGATCGCACAGCAACGCCAGCAAATCAAACGTGAGCAGGATCTTCGTCATACCAAACATATTACCCTGGATGACCTGTCGCGCCGGATGGCACTTGGTGAAGTCGCCGAGCTTAATATCATCATAAAAGGTGATGTCGACGGTTCTATTGAGGCCCTTGCCGGTTCATTGCAAAAACTGAGTACGGACGAGGTTAAGGTCAATATTATCCACACAGGCGTAGGTGCGATCACGGAATCCGACGTGTTGTTGGCCTCGGCATCTGATGCTATTATCATTGGATTCCAGGTGCGGCCCAGTTCAAGTGCCAGAAAGCTTGCCGAACAGGAAGAAATCGACGTTCGTCTCTTCAGTGTCATATATGATGCTGTCGATGCCGTTCGCGATGCCATGGAAGGCTTGCTGAGTCCGGAAATTGGTGAAGAAATTGTAGCAACGCTTGAAGTTCGAGAAACATTCAAAGTGCCAAGTGTTGGTACGGTTGCCGGTTGTTATGTCACAGATGGCAAGCTTACCCGTAACGATAAGGTTCGTATAGTACGTGACGGTATCGTGATCTATAACGGTGAACTCGACTCGCTTAAGCGATTCAAAGATGATGTTCGGGAAGTGACATCAGGTTACGAATGTGGTCTCTCCATTCATAATTTCAATGATATCAAGGTTGATGATGTGATCGAAGGATACCGCGTAACAGAGAAAAAACGAACGCTTGCCTGAAAAAAATAATTAAGCATGAGCTTGCGAACTGAACGCCTTGAGGCACAACTGAAGAAGGACCTTGGTCCCATTTTCCAGGGGTATCAGCAGGGGAGCATGATAACCGTCACCGAGATACGTGTTACTCCTGACCTGTCGCTGGCGAGGATATACATAAGCATCCTTGCCCCGGGCCGGGATAAGGAACAGGTGTTCGAGTACCTGAAAGAACATAATGCGGATATCCGGAAAGAACTGGCCGGAAAGATCAAGAATCAGGTAAGAAAGATACCCGAGCTCAATTTTTATCTGGATGACACATCCGAATATGTGGATCATCTGGAGCATCTCTTTGATAAGATCCACCACGAGGAAGACAAGCATAAACCAGGCTCACCCAACGAAGAAGAATCCTGACGAATGTCCCGTGCCTTGCCGTTAGAGGAAATACCGGTATTTGATCAACAACATCGCCTGCCTGAAGAACTGACTCCTCAGGAACCTGCCGTTATCCTTTTTGATAAACCTGCCGGGTGGTCCAGTTTCAAAGCGGTCAAGGCTATTCGAAAACGTTTGAATATCAAAAAGGTGGGTCACGCAGGTACCCTTGATCCTCTGGCAACCGGATTGTTGGTTATTTGCGTGAATAAAGCTACGAAATCCATTTCTCAGGTTCAGGAACTTCATAAGACGTATCGGGCCCTGATACGTTTTGGCGCAAGCACTTCCAGCTATGATGCTGCTACTGAAATCGATATGGAGGCACCCTTCAATCATATAGATCGGAATTTGATTGAAGCAGAATTAGCCCAATCATTCAATGAAGAGTTCGAACAGATCCCGCCCATGTTTTCTGCTATTAAGAAAAATGGGCAGCGCCTATATAAACTCGCCAGAAAAGGGGAGACCGTCGAGCGAAAAGCCAGAAAGGTAACGATCTTCAAAACAGTGATCCATTCGTACGATCCACCAGACCTGGATTTAGACATTGAATGCAGCAAGGGAACATATATTCGCAGCATAGCGCATGATCTTGGCATTAATCTGGGAAGCAGGGCCTATCTGGCAGGACTTCACAGAACTAAAATCGGTACTTTTGATGTTCGCAATGCACTGCAAGCTGATGATCTACAGGTAGCAAAATCGTCATGACCAAAATTATTCCACTTTCCGAAATTAAACGGGATCCGAACACGGTTCTTACAGTTGGTACATTCGATGGTGTACATGAGGGGCACCAAACGATCATAGAGAGGGTTGTGGACCACGCCAAAAAACGAAATGCGCGGAGCATCATTGTTACGTTTGATCCACACCCAAGGGAAATCATTCAGCCCGGGAAAGAAGGCATTCATCTGCTTACAACCATTGAGGAAAGAGCAGAACTCCTGGACAGGCTGGGCGTAGAGATTATGCTCGTTATTCCCTTCGATCGTGATTTCTCATTGTTGACCTCCGAACAGTTTGTAAGGAATATCATTTATAGCAAAATAGGCGTTAATGAGTTTGTCATTGGGTATGACCACCATTTCGGACGCGACAGGCAGGGATCGAGAGATACCGTCGAGCGTATTGGAAAAGATCTTGGATTTAAGGTTGAAATTATTGAGGCACATGAGATTGGTCAAATAACAGTGAGCAGTACGCAGGTTCGGAAGGCACTCGAATTGAGGGGTGAGGTTGAACTGGCTGCGAAATTTTTGGGACGCCCCTATCGTTTTACAGCGACGGTTATACACGGTGACAAACGAGGTAAAAAAATTGGCTATCCCACAGCGAATCTCAAGCCCGACAACCCCAAGAAAGTGATACCGTCCAACGGAGTGTATGCAGTAGACGTCCTTGTTAATAGTGAAAT
>DATFNI010000015.1:0-8988 GCA_035266485.1 Balneolales bacterium | reverse complement strand
GATCGCGCCGCCAATGCCACCGCCTCCGCCTCCAACATTTGCGCCCACGCTCAGTGAGCCGGTAATCGAACCGAGTAATCCGCCCAACAGACTGTCTTCTTGCGGATACAATAACATCTCCATCGCGGCGATGCGATCGGCAACGCCGGAGATAGTAGCGACAGGATGACTGTCGGGTTTTTCCAGCGCATCGGCTGCATCCAGCTCCAGTGCGATAGTGAATGTTTCAGGAGGATCGTGTGGTTGCGCCGTATGTGAAGTGTCGTTCCCCTGATTGGAATCGGCACCCGCCGGATTCCATACTTCCAGTGTGCGCGTAATCGACTCGGGATTATACTGAAAGATGATCACATTGGGTACAGGACCAATGAATCGCTCGGAAAACTCGACGAGAGCACCTTTCAGTAGTTTAGGAGAACGTGAGTATGTTGACATTCTTTTCTTTTATTGCTTTACCAAACGATCCGCACTCATGCTTGCAAAGGATCCTTTTACGAACCGGGAAGCTTGGTTCTTGTCTTTTTTGTCAAAAGTGAAAGAGATTGCTGATACCGTGATCAAAAGGCCTGAAATAACCCGCCAAATTTATTTTCATCAAAAACAGGAGTTGATCTGAACAGCGGAGTACTGGGTCTTGCTTCGGGTATAGGCGAACCAAGCGGTGGACAGATTGACTGGAAGTCAATTTCCACCCGCCTGTTTTTTGCTGAGTACACGTTTTCGGGTGTGTCTTCCACTGGATTATTTTCTCCTTCGGACAGGGAAAAAATAGTGGCGGGCAGCGATCCGAAATGAATGTCAGCTAAATCGATCGCCAGCTGCGATTTCACATAATCCGCGCGTCGTAGTCCCAGCTGTTGATTCCCTGATGCCGAGCCTGGCTTATCGGTGTATCCGGTAACCAACACAAAACTGGCCGGGCAAAACGTCATGTAATCGTGAATCTGGCTGCTGATCGATTTGAAATGTTTTTGTTCTTTCGAAGGAATTACTGACTTGCCAATGCCATAGCCATCAATCACACCAACAGTAAAATGAAAACTCGGTGGCGTTACCGGCGTTGGAGTTGGAGGGGCCGGTCTCTGCTGGCACAGACCGTTGATTACCTTTAACGGTGGCATACAACATTTTCCTGTTTTGTCTTTTTCTCCAGGTGGGACGCAAATAGTTGCGGGATCAACTGGTTCGGGCTTGAAACATTTTCTGTTAGCGCCGACTACCTGACCGGGTGGGCAGCAGGGACGCACTTCATTAGGCGCAAACCGATCTTTGGGACAACAGTTTTGATCGCTTTCAATAACCCCCTGGCAGCATTGTCCCTTGTATGCTGACGAAGTTCCTTCGTGAAAGCCGGGAATTGCATCGCAAATGCTAAAGGATGGAGGTGTCTGGTGGAAGATTTTTGCAACCAATACTTCCCCTGCTTTTTTCAATCCTTCCCTGTATTCCTTCGGCGCAACACTGTCGATGATTTTGTCGAAGAGAAATTTAGTCATCGTTTCCGGGGCCTTGTCGATCTCGTCCAGTATCTTATCCTGCGCCGCTTTAGGGAGTTTATCAAAGAGCAGCAGATCTTTTACTGCCTTGGACAAATCACTTCTGTCCTTCTTTTTGTTGTCATCCTTGCATTGAATTTGCGGAGTTATAGCATTGGATTGCTGGACCACATGAGTTAGCTCGTGTGCCAACAACTTACGACCTGCGTAACTATTATCTGCATATTCTCCTTGCTTAAAATAGATATCGTTACCGTAGGCAAAAGCCAGTGCTCCAGCCTCCCTGTTGAGCGAATCAGCATTTGCATTTGAATGGATCCGGACTTGCGAAAAATCCGATTGAAAGAATTGTTCCATTTCGCGTCGGGTCCCTGCAGACATCGGTTGTCCATGTCCTGCCGAAGAGTCGAGCATGTCGTCGAAAGAGGAGGAAGAACTCGATGTTGTACCCGTAGGTCGTTCTTTCCGAAACAATTTTTCTTTCTTTTCTTCTTCCTCGCAATGAGCGCATTTGCGCTGGATAGTGCGTCCAATCACTGAAGATAAAGAGGCAGCATGCTGATCAGCCACAGCCGAATTATCCATAAAGCGATTCGCCATTGCATCAGCCTCCTGTTCATATCGGTCGCCCGGCCGATTGACCCGAAGCTTTGGCCGAACCGGTTTGGTATGTGTTGGTGAATGGTATACTGATGACGAATACATGAACTTATTGAACGATTAGTGAGCCTTTCTAAGTCGGCTATTGTACGGTCCTTACAAAGTTGGCGAACGGACCTGCGTTGAGAAACCGCTTTACTGCGTAAATGGTATCACACCGTAATCTCTACATTCTCACGGTCTTCGACAGGATGAGGGTACTGGAGGCGGAGCAGCAATTCTTCCAGATGCCACGAGTGTATGGCGCCTGGTCAGTAACTCCTGGCGCTTGGTTTCATTTTGATGTTGCAAATCGCTACTTAAACAGTAGAAGTATCCGAGAGCGGCATCCACCAGAGAAAGGCGCGTACTATGAGACATTCGACCTGTACCTGCCACTTCGTCTGCCAATGCTTCCGTATGAAATGCAAGAAACTCCCGCTCGTCAGACCGGCTTCCACCTGTCATACCGCTTCGATATTGCTGTATATGTTGTAATTCGTGTGCTACCTGCAGGACCCTCCTGGCTATATGCGAACGATTGACATGCGAAACAAAATAATGACCTACTTCAATATCCCCACGACTGGAACGACCCCGTCCGACACGAGTGGTATGTAACCCCGAATCATGCTGATGATAGGTAATATTTCTGACAAGGCCTGCCTGAGCAGGGAAATAGGCACATATGATATCACTAATGCTTCGCGTAGCACGTTCGGATATGGGTGTTGACTCTTCTGCCGCCCGATTAATGATTCGCTCGGCACGTGCATCAATTGCATTACGTCCTTCCGTTTGTGCAACGCGACCGGGCGCTGCCGTTTCGGGGCAAGTAAGTCGCTGGACAAAGGCTGGACTTGTTTGCGCCTGTTGGACAACATGTGTCAGTTCATGTGCCAGCAAATGTCTTCCGGAACTGGTTTGGGGGGCAAATCTACCCGCTCCAAAATAAATATCATGCCCAACCGTAAATGCCAGGGCATTGATATTGCGACTCAACTTATTGGCAGTAGCATCTGTGTGTATTCTCACGGCAGAAAAGTCTATTCCAAATACGCTCTTCATTGAAGCTCTCGTTGCATTTGACAGGTGATCGCCAACACCTTTTGTAGTATTCAATTCTGCTATGAACTGACTGGATTCAGATTCATTGCCGGTATAACTTCCTTCTTTGCGCATTATGTGCTTCTTCTTTTCCTCCTCTTCGCAATGTGCACATTTCCGTTGAATGGAGGGCCCTACTAAACTGGCTGTCGGTACATCTTGACGACTTAGAGGCGACCGTTCCATTCGCACCACTTTGTTCGCCATCGCATCCGCCTCCTGTTCATACTGGTCGCCAGGCTTATTCAACCGAAGTTTTGCCTGCACAGCCGGTTTACGACCGGTTTTATTCTCGCTATGGAAGCTGAATTGTTTCATTCCTTCAACGGGCTATCCTCTTATTCTGCCAATCGGATTTGCCGGATGATTTGTTGCACGATATGGGGAATTGCCAATAAGGGTTCTTGCATTTGTCCAGGCGTCAGCTGCGCCTTCACCTTTAGTTGATCAATTTGCCGGGGCGTCATCCCTGCCGGCAAACTGGCGGCCAGCTGCTCCGTCAATGCGGTACCAAAATCCCTGGCCTGATCAGGGGCCATGGCAGGTACTCTCACCTGCATTTCATTGATCTCCATCATATCGTACGGTTATAATTTGGCAATTGACTTCCCAGTGTCTTTCCTTCCTTCATCAATTCTCTTTCCACACCCGTAACCAAATGTTCCATTCGTATTTCCAACCGCTCTTTTCGGGCGATGAAAATAGCCGAAAGAATACTCAGTTTAATTTGTGCACCGGTTAACTCAAGATGATCTGCCAGCTGTTCGAGCTGATCCCTGAGTCGCTCCTCCGCCTGCTGTCCGGCCATCTCCCGCAAAAGGTTTTGCCACAGCGATAGCCTTTGTACCCGATCCGGTTTGGGAAACTCCAGCACATACCGGAACCGCCGCATGAATGCAGGATCAATACCCGATTTCTTGTTGCTGGAAAGAATGATGATGCCCGGGTGCTCTTCAATCGCCTGCAGCAAAAAATTCGTTTCCATATTGGCATAGCGATCATGGGCATCTTTCACTTCGGTGCGTTTGCCAAACATCGCATCCGCCTCGTCAAACAACAGTACCACATCCATGTGCCTGGCAGTAGAAAGGATCCGATCAATGTTCTTTGAGCTTTCTCCCACATATTTGCTGACCACTGTTGAAAGATCGATACGATAGATTTCCAGTTGCAGTTCCGCAGCAAGGATTTGTGCCGCCATCGTCTTTCCTGTTCCCGGCGGTCCATTAAACAGAGCGATCAGGCCCTTCCCCGCCGGAAACAACCGCTTTGGTCCGGGTTGCTCCCAGAACAACGTACGTTCCGACGCCTCGAACTGAAAATCTTCAAGGACTCTTTTGAGATGTGCCGGCAATACCAGATCGTCCCAGCGAAAAGCCGCATTAGCCCGTCGCGCCAGTTTTCCCAACCGCATGCCTCCTTCTGCCCGTAGTACCTCGTATGCCTCCGACATCGATGCACAGTGGCGCCGGCTAACGGTTGCAATCTGACCAATGGTTGACTGGTAACGAAGAATCAGTTCATAAAACTCTTTTGAGGGCCATGTGACCGACTCGGGAACCAGCGAGGTCCAGGCGGCAAGCCGCTCCTCATAACTGAGTGGGTGCATGGGAACGCGCAGATCTACATAATTTGGATCCACGGGCAGATAGTCGGTTTCTTCGCAGATCACAAATTGCACCGGAAACGAGAACTGGTTCATTCCCTGCAATTTTTGATGCAGATCGGTACCCTTCCATGCTGGACAGCGCTGCATCAAAAAACAATACCGATGGGCGTACCGCCAGATCTGCTGCCAGCTTTCATCTGCCACTTCGTCAACATGGATCGTCAGCAACGAACATCCTAACTCAGCCGCCACCGATGCGGCAAAACTACGTCGCCCGGTTCCCTCCGGACCACTCACTGCCACGCGTATACGAATATTTCGATTCTCATTAAGCAGTCGCCTGAGCCTTTCAGCCAGTCCCTGGACGTCCCAACCGGATAATGGAGTGAATACCGGCTGTATGTGCGCCGCTGCTGCGAGGGGAATCTCGATGGCATCCGCTCCCATCAGCCAATTCCGTATGACCGGATCACATTCAAAACGGGCTGGTTCACTCGTGTTGCCAACTTTCTCAGCGAGTATCTTCCATCGAAGCACCGGCGAATCTGATGTGAGGTAGCAATGCGGTCCATAACCGAACAGCCGTGCTGCCAGCTTGAGAGTGACGTAGTTCCTGGCGCTGTGGTCCTGCATATAGGCATACAGACGTGCGAGGTCCGGATCTACTGAATCGGCAAAACACAATTGCAACAAATCCGATTCAAATGCGCTCAGACCAACTGTTTTTTCCAGCTTCGCCAATCGCGAACCCGGTAGTTCCTGCATCCTTGATTCCGTTTCTGCTAACAATGCCGAAATAGCCTGCATTTCGGGATCGACTTCATACCAGTCTTTTTCATCTTTTTCCAGATCGCGTTCGAGCAGATATCCATCCACTTCATTATGGACGGTGAAGGGCTCATTTGTATTGCCCGCCATGTCTGCCCATACCTTCCGCAGCCACGCGATGCGACGCTGAGAAAGCAGCCGTATACGCATCAACACCAGGAACGTAAGATCCGCTGTCTTCGTTTGGAATGCTATTGTATTCTGGTCAACTGATGACAATTGATGCACTAATTAGGTTAGCGTAATCCAATTGGGAGTGGATTCCACCCCGTTTATGATCACCCGCACCGGCGTCAGGCCCGTTGGCAATCCGGTAGGAATTTGAAATTGCAGCATGCCGGGTGCGGTTATGGCAAAATCGCCATTGCCAGGGGCACTCCCGGTTTGATCATTCAACTGCTGTTCGCCGATGAAGACCCTCACACTGTTCGCTGCAAGACCCGCATTCTGAAAAATAAACCCATTCACCGTAAACAAAGTACCAACACCGCCGGATGCAGGTGTGATGGAATCGACCCGTGGCGTTACCAGGAAAGGAAATATATTGGATAGATGACGAAATGTTTTGGGACCGATATCCGGCAACGTAATCGTTTCACTTCTTTCTATCTGTGCCGAATAAAGACCCGGCACCATAGTTACCATCGTGGAGGATGGTTGCAATTGCACCTGTTCTCTGACGGTGGCGGTCACCTGATCATCCCCTACGGCTGCCACTTCCCACGCAACGGCATCTGCAACAGCGGTTTCGGACCATCGATCATTGATGATCAACAAAGACACCGTACCATTTCCACCAAAGCCATAACCCTGGAATGTAAGCTTGCTGGCGCCCGGAGCCGGGAGCACCGAAGCCGGCGGACATTGCGCCGGAGATGCATTTACCTGGCGCGGACTTGTTTCTCCCGGTACCGTGAATGAGATCGTATTCTCACTGGCGTTGATATGTGGATCACGACGGGTAAATACATAATTGCCGTAGCGCAGTACCCTGCCTGCGTAGCTGCGGGGCTTTTCGGGCTCGAGAAATACGACCGACACCTCATAATAAGCCGACAGGCGAACCGGAGAGTCCGCCGCTGCCCAGTATTGTACCGATTCGCTGGGAGAAAGCACCTGCAGCGTCAGTTTGATATTGATATCCTTTCCATCCGGCAAAGAAGTGCGTATAACGGGATTGTCGTGCAGTGTCTTCATTCCGATAGTCATGAGCTTTTGCTCCTCCAGTGCATCCTGCTGTTCTCCGTCACGCCAATTGGCAGACAATTGATAAAAAAGGCTCAGCGCCATGGGCGTATAAGGAACGGGGGGATTGTCTTTTCCGGGTGCGGGAAAATTCTTGTAGTGAGCACTCTCCTGCACATGAAACAGATAAAAACCCAGCCCTACATCCGTATTGCGCAGAATTTCCGGCAATACCTTTACCGTATTCGTAGGATCCACAGCATCTTGCAATACCGTAATGATCGTTTTGCTTATCTCAGATAAAGTGGAATAGTCCATGGTTACATTTGACCCAGCCCATAGGTCAATGGGTTACGCCTGGCAGTTATATTATTTTGGGAAGACGGCGAACTGTTCTTCCTTAGGGGCATCGGTTTCTTTTGTTCCATCACGACCTCGACTATCATTTTTCCGATCCGCAACGTGGGAGATTCTTTCTCCTTTTCTTTTCGTGTTCCCGTCTGACCGGAGACCGGAACCGGCCGCAACAAACGACTTCCCGACCTGTATGATTCTGATAGTGCTTTCTCTGCCGTAACTACTGCCGGTTCGCCAGCTGTTGGGTTCAGCTGATGATGTTTTTGCTGTTGGATAGCTCCGGCCTTTTCATCTGGAGCCGAAACGGGAGCTGAATCGACGGCAGCTTGCGACGTCTGTTCATTGGGATGCAGCGGCTGAGGCCTGTTTGGCATAACTACACTCGGTTGAATGGAAGTTTTATCTGAATCCTTCATTTGCGTTTGATCCGCATATTTCAATTGATCCCGCACGATCGTTCTTTCGAGAATTGTTTGTACCGGTGGCAGCACAGCAGGGATATCTTCCCGTCTATCATTCCTTGTTGAGGTTTCCTGTGCATTGCGCGTACTTTGCGTGTCAGCATTTCCTTTCTGCTCGTTTGCCGGCGGCATCAGATCATTTCCTGGCTCTTTTGACTCCGCTGATATTGCCGTTTCAAACGGATCGAACAAGGCAGTTCCTTGTGCCTTTGAAGGGGGACCAAAACTGTTGAAGCCGGCGGACGAATTGCGCGATACTATCTTTTGAAAATAGCTCATACTACCCGACAGAGTCGGCTTCTATCATTTGTACATATTGTTTTCGCAGCGGGCGCGGCAATGCAAGAATGGAGTCATCTGACCAGTGATAGTGCGAAGCGATCAAATGAATATCCCGTAATAAAACAGGCCGTTCCCGGATCATCTTTTCGAGGAAATAATGTTGCATATCGAACTGAAGTGTTTGCGATGCGTTGCATTCGGGACAGCGCGCCTCCATTTCGATATGTAAGAGCGGCGCAACCTTGTTCATGTGTTCCTGGATTAGCTCCGGAGAAATAGACGTGACAGGTTGGTTAACACAACGTTGTAGCAGCAGGGACTCTGCCGTCATAGGATCGGTATTTTCCAACAGCAATTCGTCTTCCCCGGTTGGAAGACGAAAACGAATATCGGGTCCTATAGAAAAGCTGCCATCCGGCTCAACAGTCATCGGCTGCAGTGCATAGTGATCCAGCAGATCAGTCAAACTAAAGTCCAGGTCATATGGCTTGCCACATTCTACACAATTGAGTGTACCGGAAATCAGATCCCCAAACAGGTCTTTATATAGTGCCGCCAATATCCGGTCGCGGTCGGCAGTAACGACATCGGCAGCCTGAAAATGGGTACCGGCATCAGCCGGATCCGTTTTAGCAATCAGCGACGCAAGAAAATCCAGTGCCGTACGCGTACTGGTATCTTCTACAAGTATCTCGCTGGCGCCACTTACCGGATTAAGATAGGTGCCTGTGACATGTGCCGTTAATAGCAAGGGAATATAGCGGCTTCGCATATTTATTGGTTTGGATCATCAGGTTTGAGTCGGTTCAGGAACGTCATTGTCCCTTTCCCATCCTTCATTCTGCAGTACCATCTGTTCAATCGCCACGGCGTTACCATTTGCGTCCAGCTCTGGTAGCGCCTGGTATGTCGACACCCAACAGCGATACACCTTGTAGGCTTTGGCAACGGCACCCTGTTCGTTCAGTAATTCAATGATGATATCTTTGCGGAAATCCTTCAGCGATATTGCGGCATCCCCTTC
>DATFNI010000014.1:0-14487 GCA_035266485.1 Balneolales bacterium | reverse complement strand
CGGTATCTATACAAAATCGGCAGACGTTGGTGCAGACCTGGTTGGCAAAGTCGAAGCAGGCATTCCCGAAGACCATCCGCTCAACCCGGCTACTATCGCCGATAATGTCGGCGATAACGTCGGTGACGTTGCAGGAATGGGCGCTGACCTTTTCGAATCGTATGTCGGCTCAATTGTTGGTACGATGGTGCTTGGTGCCGCTTTTATGGGAGCTAATTTCCACGACAACTGGAACGGTTTGTCTGCCGTATTACTTCCACTCTTCCTAGCCGGAACCGGAATTATCACCTCCATTCTTGGAACTTTTTTTGTAAAAGTGAAAGAAGGTGGAAATCCACAAAAGGCGTTGAACACCGGTGAGTTTGGCTCCTCTATTGTTATGATCATCGCCACCTATTTCATTACCGTCTGGATGCTTCCTGCCACTTGGACCTACACAGATTACGCCGGTGAAGTTTCCCATTACACTGCTGGTGGTGTATTCTGGGCAACGATCATCGGACTTGTTGCCGGCGTGTTGATTGGCGTTGTAACAGAATACTTTACAGGTACCGACAAACGTCCTGTCCTCTCCATTGCCAGACAATCGGTTACGGGGAGTGCCACCAATATTATTGCCGGCCTGAGCATTGGAATGCTTTCTACGGCCATTCCGATCATCATTCTTGCTGCTTCCATCATTGGCGCTCATTACTTTGCCGGCCTTTACGGCATTGCTATCGCCGCCGTGGGTATGCTTTCCAACACCGGAATTCAACTTGCTGTGGATGCCTACGGCCCCATATCCGACAACGCGGGCGGGATCGCGGAGATGGCAGAACTGCCACACGAAGTCCGCAATCGCACCGATAAACTTGATGCCGTAGGCAACACGACCGCCGCCATCGGTAAGGGTTTCGCTATCGGGTCGGCTGCTCTTACGGCACTGGCTTTGTTCAGTGCTTTCATGCATACGGCACACCTCACCACAATCGATGTGTCCAAATCTGAAGTAATGGCCGGCATCTTCCTGGGCGGCATGCTCCCGTTTCTTTTTTCGGCAATTGCCATTAACGCCGTAGGTCGTGCAGCCATGTCAATGATCAAGGAGGTACGTCGCCAATTTACCAGTATTCCACTATTGAAAGCGGCACTTGATGTGATGAAGAAAAACGACGGAAAGGACATGTCGGAATGGTCTGAAGAAGATCATAAAATCTTTGAAGCAGCCGATGGCAAGGCCGAGTATGCCGAATGTGTGACTATCGCCACAAAAGCAGCCATCAAAGAAATGGTCATTCCCGGTGTTCTTGCTGTGGCCATTCCGGTGCTAACCGGTTTTCTCGGCGGGGCTGAAATGCTGGGTGGCCTGCTGACTGGTGTTACAGTGACCGGTGTACTGATGGCTATCTTCCAGTCCAATGCCGGAGGCGCCTGGGATAATGCCAAGAAAATGATCGAAGGTGGGCTCGTCATCGATGGACAAGAATATCGCAAAGGTTCCGATGCGCATAAAGCAGCCGTTGTCGGTGATACGGTTGGTGATCCATTCAAGGACACTTCCGGCCCATCCCTTAACATTCTTATCAAACTGATGTCTGTGGTAGCACTTGTTATCGCAGGCCTGCTGCACTGAGAGAAATATCTGATTTATTTACAAGGCTCCGGGAGATTTCCCGGAGCCTTTTTTGCAGGCCGGACGGGCAGTCCGATCGGCATCAATGCCAGAAATGAAACATCGTATTACACCCGTTATATTTCACCGGATCGTCTTTTAGGGATTTCTCTGGTATTCCTTTCAAGCAAGAAACGCATATGGGGCCGTTAGTAATACGTATTATCCGTTTTCTCTTTGGAAGAGGTCGTATTCTGAACAATATCATCCCCTAATTTTGGATAGACAGACCTGTCACCTGGTAATCCTGCCGGAACTAATCGGCGAGCTTCAACAACAGGATTGCCATTTGAGTCGTAATGATGGTAAAAGAGTGTTATTTTTCACACGAATTATTTCAAAATAAAGATCATAGCAAAATGGATATTCTCAAACTGATCTTCGAACACGACATGTTGCTGGAGAAACTTTCGGGAGAGCTGGATTCGCGAAATGAGCGGAAGCGTTCATCCACACTTGAGGAATTCATGAAACCGGCACCGACCTACTCCCGGTTTTACATCACCGGCACCAAACTCGATGGACCGCTATTTGGCCTAGATCAGATAGATCATGCGGGAGCAGCCCTTAAAGCCGCGGCTCAGGGCCTTAAGGGGTTGCAATTCACAACGGCAGCAGGTCATCAACACGATGATCTCTTGCCTGCGTTGGAAGAATTACCCGTTGGCGAAGCTGTATTGGCCCATTCTGGTGGGATCAGTAGTGGTGTTGATGAACTGACGGTCTCTGATAATGAACAACTGCGAGACCGGATTTCCGCTATACTCAAATTCCTGGATGCCGGCCAGCATGTGATCTACAAAGAGAGGGCTCTCAATGGATTTGACCTGCACATCTTCAGCCGGAGAAATCTTTACGAGGTACTCTTTTATCCCCTGAAATCCTTGATCGCACCCGACTTGAGGTTTTTCAGCATCAACGGGAAAAGGGTAACTGGTGAACGATTCTTCTACTTCGAAACCCACCGGCTCGACCGACCACCACATGGATTTACCGAGGTATATCCGGAGACTGTTGTTTGATTACAGGCAGCAAAACAGGCTATGCGACGCTTATGCCCAGGCGTGGACGCCCAGCCTCAGGTAACCTCTTCGGAAGAATAGAACACGGACGACGCAGATGACACGGATTTGCGCGGTCAAAAAAGATGAGGGTAATTAAATGAAAGTCCCATCCGGCCATGCTGCAAGGATCAAATGGATGTCATTTCGGCAGGGGGATAGTCCGGGAGTAATCACGACTGGTGGCAAATGAACATGAGCAGGCGATTGCTTACCTCTTCTTCATAAGGATCACCGTCATAATTGCCGCAACATTTTACGAGTGCCAGGTTATAACGGGCCAGATGCTCCTTAAACCAGTCCAGGTCGTAGAGCTTAACGCGCTCCTGGTACTCGCGAACATCGCCGTCTTGTTTGTGAAAGCGAATTGTTTTTACCACCATGTTTACGCTTTCATCAATTTCTTTGCTGATATCATATCCCAGTGATTCGATACTGCCATCCTGATGAGGATCCAGCGACCGTCTCACGCCGTGGGCATTCATATAATCTATGACCAAACGGCCGGACGGCCGAAGCATGTGGCTCATCGCATGTAATACACGTACATTCTCAGCGTCGTCATCAAAGTAGCCAAACGTGGTAAAGAGATTCAGGATTGCGTCAAACTGTTCATCGAGCGGTTCGCGCATGTCATGAATGCGAAAGTCGATCGACAAGTTCTCGTTTTCGGCACGGTCCCTCGCTTTTTGTATTGCCCTTTCCGATAAATCAAAACCAGTGACCTTATACCCACGCCGGGCCATATTCAGGGAATGGCGGCCACGACCGCATCCCAAATCAAGGATCTTCCTGTATCGCGCGTTCGGCAATTCAACCTCGAGAAGATCTGCAAGGCGCGCGGCTTCTTCATCATCGCGATAGGCATATAACTTCTCGTAAAGCGAACTGTCAAACCACTCTTCATACCATGAAGATGAGGTATCGTCGTTATTAATTTCCGTCTGGCTGTCTGGCATATTATTAATCACAATTAAAAATCGCTCAAAGATACAAAAAAGATAGCACACACCTCTTTTAGAGTTGCACTAATTGCCAGAAATCAAATCTTCAAAATATGGTATGAAACTTTTTTTACACACTAATTAAGACTCATATGACCGAATAATCGGTGTTAGATAAATGACTTCATCTGCAAGCGTTTTTCTTTTTAAATTTTCTTTTATTTTAGCAACGGTTAGCGTTTGGAAACGCTTCCTCAAATATTCACTACGAAGCTATTTAACCTGAGAACTCTGATCGATCTTAACACTTACACTTGGAGGGTGCTGATCCATGAGAAAGTATTTTACTATAATATGTTTGCTGGCTGTTTTTGCCGTGCATAAGGTGCGTGCCAGCGGTTTTGCGCTTTATGAGGCAAGTGTCCGAATTACGGGAATGATGGGAGCCTACGTCGCCAATGGCCATGACGTTTCTACCATCTTTTTCAATCCGGCAGGTCTTGCTCAACTTTCCGGGTTTCACCTCAGTGTAGGTGCGGCTTTTATTGCGCCCAGGGATAAGTTCCGCGGTCCTCTGCCCTACAGTGTGAACGAATATATGATGAAGAAGCAGACCTTTTTTGTGCCTGATGCGTATGCCTCATATTCCTTGACCCCAAAACTCAGCTTGGGACTTGGCATGTATGCGCCCTATGGACTCGGCACCAAATGGAAACCGGGTTGGGTAGGAAGCAGGTTTGCCCTCAATACGAACCTGCAGGTCATGGTGCTCAATCCGGTTGTGAGCTATCGGCTGCCCGATATAGGTCCGGTCAAAACGTACATAGGTGGAGGGGTCGTCATTGGCATTAAAGGCGATGCCACCCTGTCGCGTGAGGTCACCGATTTTGTCGATAAGACTGGGACAGTCACCGGTACCGTCAGTTTAGACGGATCCCAGGAAAAGACGCCGGTAGGCTATAATCTTGGGATCATCATTCGGCCATCTGATATGTTATCGTTCGGCTTCACTTACCGCAGCCAGCTCAAACTGAAACTTCGGGGTAATGCCGAATTCACCAATCTTCCCGCTTCCGGTTTCCCAAGCGGTGTCGTGGGCAGCCTGAATATCACGACCCCTGCCAACTGGGCAGCCGGTGTCAACGTGCATCCTGTGCGTAACCTCAGTGTTGAGTTTGATTACGTCTGGTATGGCTGGTCGAGCTTCGACAGCCTGAACGTTCATTTCGATATGCATACACCCGCGCTGCAGGATATCAACAGCCCGAGGCTCTATCATAACACATCCCAATATCGTTTGGGGGCCGAATACAACGTAGAGAAAGTCACAGGCCTGACCGTTCGTGGTGGCATCACCTACGATCAGAATCCAATCCCCGACAAGACACTCGACCCCATATTGCCTGATGCTGACCGCTGGGATTTCTCCTGCGGTTTCTCGTATCAAGTCACGCCCCAGGTTTCTTTTGATGCATTCTACATGTTCATCAGGGCCAAGGAAAGGAAAATCGATACTCCGGAAAATCCACTGGATGGCTACTACAATACCAAGGCCAACCTTTTCGGTGCAGCACTCTCTTTTTCATTTTAACCTCTTGGGGATAGAAGATTATGAAACGTTTTAGCACATATTTTCTGGCATTTGCTATAATGCTCCTGGCATTTAATTCCTGTGAGGATTACAGCAAGCACACCGTTGGGCCCTTCAACACAGGATCAATTGATGTAAGCAAATATATTTCTGTCGGCAACAGCCTGGCAGCGGGATACCAGAGCGGCGCTTTGTATGAGGCGGCAGAGATGTACTCATTCCCCAACCTGCTGGCCCGCCAGATGGGGGTGAAGGACTTCAAGCAGCCGATGATTAGTCCCGGTATTGGTGACCAAATCGCCATCCAGAAATTCACCATCGATCCGCAAAACCCGATCATCGTTACCCAGCAACAGCTGGTCGGCCAACCGACAGTTACCGGACCCTATCAGAACCTGGGTATCCCCGGCGCCATCCTGGCCGATTACCTGAATGCCGATGCACAAACGGGCGGCATCAAAGAAAGAGCTAAAGCCAATCCATTTTATGGTATCGTCCTGGGAAGCGCAGAGATGAGTAAACCGGTACCCAGCATCCAGGACGTGGTAGCGTCACAAAACCCGACGTTTGTCACTTTCTGGCTCGGTAATAATGACGCGCTGGGTTATGTAACGAGCGGGGGAACCTTGCCTATGAATACCGTGCCGGTTTTTACCCAGTTATATGGAGCCTCAATCAATTCCATTCTGGGTATCAATAGCACGGTCAAAATTGTCGCGGGTAATATCCCAAATGTTGCAGATATCCCGTTTGCCACAACGGTTGGCCCGATATTCAAAGCGCAACTGCAGCAGGCAGGCATTACCGGAATCTACTATTTCAAAACGCAATCCAATGGATCGGAACAGGCAACAGTGATGCCTGCAACCAGCATAGGTAACCCGACCCAGGCGTTGATCCTGCTAACGGCTCAAAACTATCTGCCGCTTATTGGTCAGCCTACCGGAAAATACTGGCGGGACATTGCCGCACAAAAGGGCGTACCGGTGTCGGCCATCATACAAAGTTATGGCGGCGCGCTTGATACGACCAAACCCTTTATTGTCAGTCCGCAAAACCCGCTTCCCAATAGCCTGATTCTGGATTCCGATGAGATTACAAATGCCCAAACGACGATCGATGGATTCAACAATGCTATCAAGACGGTGGTCGGCAGCAGCGATCGTGTGGCGCTTCTCGATATCAACAGCATCTTCAACAATATTGTGACAACCGGAGGTATCACTGAGGATGGTATCACATTGACTCCAACCATCGGCAGCCTGTTCAGTTTTGATGGGGTACATCCCACAAATCGTGGTTATGCAGTTGTTACCAATGAGATTATCAAACTGATCAATAATACTTACGGAGCTAATATACAACGGATCAACCTCGAGTCCATTCCCGAGGGTTTCCCATTGGCAGCCGGGGCTAATTAGCACACTTTATCTCAGTTCTCACTACAAAGTCCTCTTTTAGTGTAATCAGAACGGAAAGCAGGATACATTGGTATCCTGCTTTTTTTATATTTCGCCATCATGAATATGCCGTCCCGGTCTGCCGGGATGCAACACCAGATACGTAAGCTCAATGCGTTTTATCGAAAAACTTCGCAAGGCGGTCCGGGAAACGGAGTCGCTTTTATGTGTAGGACTCGATCCGGTGCCGGATCGTATGCCTCAAACCATCCAGTCGTCATACTCATCGGTATCGAAACAGGTATTCCATTTTTGCAGGGAAGTCATTGAATCGACGCTTCCCTATGCCTGTGCCTACAAGCCCAATCTCGCTTTTTTTGAAGCCCTTGGTCCGGACGGCATGGATGTGTTTCGCGAGGTGCGTGCACAAATTCCCTATTCCAGGATTGTGATCGCCGATGCCAAACGCGGAGATATCGGCCATACGGCCGAGCGATACCGTTCCGCTTTTTTTGAAGGTTATGATGTCGACGCCATCACCCTTTCCCCCCTGATGGGATTTGAGACCCTCAAGACGTTCCTGGATGATGGCGAACGCGGGATTTATGCCCTCACTCTGACATCCAACCCGGGATCGGAAGATTTCTTCAAGAAACCGTTCGACGGATACCCCATGATGAGCCATTATATTGCGCATCACCTGGCGGACCTTCAGAAAGACTCTAATGGACATGCCGGAATGGTGGTCGGAGCAACACAGGCTTCACTCCTAAAAGAAGTGGTTGCCGGGCATCCCCGGGGTTCCCTGCTGATACCTGGCCTTGGTGCCCAGGGCGGGTCGGTCAGCGATCTGATCGGAGCCCTGGAAGATCACCCCGGGGTTCCGGTAGTGTCCGTTAGCCGCAGCATTATTTACGCAGGTTCCGGAGATGAATGGGACCTCAAGGTAGCCGCTGCTGCACAACGTTACAAAGAGATGCTGCATCCTCTGACTGTGAAATATATCTGAGTCTTCCAAAGGAGTTCATATGGATGAAGTTATTGTTTACACCGACGGTGCCTGCAGCGGGAACCCCGGACCCGGTGGCTGGGCTGCATATATGGAATTCAAGGGCAAAATAAAAACCATCAGCGGTGGTGAGGCGCAAACGACCAACAATCGCATGGAAATGACAGCTGCCATTAAGGCTCTTAAAGCTCTCAAACGATCATGCCGGGTCGTTATACACAGCGACAGCGCTCTCCTGATCAATGCCTTTGCAAAAGGCTGGATAGATAGCTGGCAGCGAAAAGGATGGAAGAAGGCCGATAAAAAGCCGGTTGAAAACCAGGATCTCTGGAAAGACCTCCTCTCCTCTATGAATGGCCACGAGGTCGTCTGGAAAAAGGTAAAAGGTCATGCCGACAACGAGATCAACAACCTGGTGGATGAGTTAGCCGTGGCAGAATCTAAAAAATTTTGAGTATCAATCCGATTAGCTGTCGGAAATTAAAATCTTGTCTAAAACCACCGTCTCCCCCCTTTGCTTTGTCTCCCATTGGAATACTGATTTTACCACCTTCCAGTACCACCTCTTTGTAAATAAAAATTAATACTTTATAGCTTGTATATGATGCTATATTCTTAATAAGTTATTTTTTAAAAGTCTGTACATACAAGCCTTTGTGGTCCATATCTTTTTAGAGCTCGTCTGACAAGACTTTCATAGGAGGAAAGGCTCATGAAGAGATGGGGTTATTTCTTAATTGTAATTTTTGTCGCACTTATCTCCTGCGATAAAAATCCAGGTGCACCTCAGTCAGGTGATATTGAAGGAGTTGTAATTGACATGGCGACTTCAAACCCGGTCAGTGGAGCCGTAGTGTCTTTAAACAACGAAAAAGACACTACAGGCACGGATGGCAAGTATCTTTTTTCAGGAGTCAAGACGGGGACCTACATTTTGAATGCAGCCGGCACTGGATACACAGATTATGCCGACACTATCAAAATCAGCTATGGTTATAATTATTTCAAGATAGCAATGACCCAATTACCCGTACCTGAAAATCCTTATGGAACATTATCAGGTAAAGTGCTGGAAACGGGTACAAACCAGCCAGTACCCGGGGCACTCATCGAGATGGACGGTAAAATTGACACCACGACTCAGGATGGGAAATATCAAATTGACAGCTTGCAAACCGGTTCCGGTGCGCTAACGGTTACTGCAACAGGCTACACCAGTTATGCACAAGAGGTAACTATAAACAAGGGTTCAAATAACTTGGATATCGCCCTTGCAGTTAAAAATGAAAATGTCGGTTCCCTTTCGGGTATTATTTATGAATCGGGTTCAGGAGCTCCCGTGAGTTCGGCAATAGTGGAGATTGACAATAAAAAAGATACAACGGGCCAGGACGGAAAATTCTCGTTTAGCCAAATTGATGCGGGATCATATATGATTAGTGTCACTGCCGTCGATTATGACAAAGCAAGTCAGCCTGTCACTATCGCCAAAGGACAGAACAACGTCAATATCATGCTGGTTGCAGTGGGAAACTTATCCGGCACAGTCACGGAAGAAGGAAGCCATAAAAGCCTCGCAGGCGTAAGTGTCCAGTTAAACGAAAAAATATCGACGACCAATCAAAACGGTTCTTATTCTCTGGAAGACATACCCGCAGGAACTTACAACCTCACGGCTAAGCTCGATCTGTATAACGACTTCTCACAATCGATAACGATCAAAAAGGGAGATAACAAGCTCAACTTACAACTAACGGCCAAACGACTTTACACCAATATTTATGGAAATGTGACCAATGGATTAGGGAATCCGGTTCAGGGAGCCCTCATAGAACTTGCCGGCAATCAACAGATTACCCCCGGCACCGGTTTCTATCAATTTCCATCCGTACCGCAGGGGATGTATCAAATTACTGTCACAAAAGACGGGTATGAAGATTTCAATCAAAGTCTAAATTTGGCATCCCCGGATTTTCGATATGACATTCAGATGACCATGAAAACGGTAGCACCACCCGACATAACCGGAATCAGCAGGACGGGCACCAACAACATCACGCTCAAATGGAATCCTGTTGATGATCCAAACATCGCCGGATACGCTATCTACAATATCAGTGATACCACAGCTGCAATTAATGCCAACCTTTTGGATCCCAAAACATCAGCATATGAGATTACAAATGCCCTTCCCGGCATTTATTCCCTAAGAATGGCATCACTTAATTTAGAAAACAAAGCAGGAAGTAAAGGAAATGCTTCGGATACCACATTTGTGTACCAGGAAATCAATGGCGACGATTTCGAAAGCCGAAGATTGGATCCGGCAAAATGGGTAGATAACAATTTCGATTATACCATCATTTCCGACTCGAAGTACGTGATTGATGGAACCTATTCACTTATGTACATGGGCGGTGCGAAGAATATCTTCTCCTCAGCCACCATTTTGCCATCACAACAAAAGTACATATCAGTTGCAAAAGTAATGTTCCTGTCACCAGCCTCCTATTTTTCCATGGAACTGACAAACGGCCAATCCACCGGGACCAATCCTGCCATCTGGCTGGAAACGGACAGCAATGGAAACGTAAAAATCGGATACAAGGAGAATGCCACCGACAACATGTATCCCTTCAAATCCTATGGCTCTTACCAGGGACAGATCTTTAAAATCGGACTGTTTGTGGATACAATGGCAAAGAAATTCAGTATCGTGGTCGATGATGTGGCTATTTTCACCAAAAGTTACACTCGTGATAATCTTGACACGCTGTCGATGCATTTCGTGAACCGACAAATCATCGATGATATCGTAATAGGATCTGTTCAGTAATAGATTTCCTGGGTTCGTGATATGAAATTGAATAGAAAAAGCACGGAAAGATCTGGAAAATGCTTCATCTGCCCATCATCCCTTACCTGCCCGCAGAATTCAAAATTCAAAATTTAGAATTATTAAAGGCTTGCAAACGGCTTAAATCCAACACTATCCCACTGATGTTTACGGGTCTTCAGGTAGCCGGTAACGGCAATCATGGCGGCATTATCAGTACAATAAACAAGCCTGGGTATTTTGAGGGCAAGCTCCATCTCATCACAAAGAGTCTCCACTTTTCCACGCAATACCGAATTGGCCGCTACCCCACCGGCAACCAATACCTGTTTGACGCCCGTTTGCCTGATGGCCCGACTGAGCTTTATCACCAGCACATCGGTGATGGCTTCGGTTACGCTCGCGCTGAGATCTGGCTGGTGTTCCTCCAGAAACACTTTGCGTTTTTCCTCCGGCATGTCCTGCAAATAGTAGAGTACGGATGTCTTTAATCCAGAAAAACTAAAGTCAAGTCCTTCATGCAAAAGTGCCCGGGGGAAGTTGTGGAATGAAGGGTCACCCTCGCGGCTCAGCCGGTCCATGACGGGCCCTGCCGGATACGGAAGGCCCATAATCTTGCCGATCTTATCGAATGCCTCGCCCGCTGCATCATCCCTGGTCTGTCCCAGTATCTTATGAGAAAAGGGTTCTTCAACGTAGACAATTTGTGTATGACCACCCGATACGATCAGGCCAATGAACGGATACACCGGATCGGGACCTTCGATGAAATTGGCGTACAGGTGAGCATCGATGTGATTGATACCCATTATCGGTTTATCGTGTGCTATTGCCAGTCCCTTGGCAAAACTGATACCTACCAGAAGAGCTCCCATCAAGCCCGGTCCCCGGGTTACTGCAACCCCTTCGATGTCGTCCATCGTCATCCCGGCTTCGGCAAGTGCCTGCGTCACCGTTGACCAGATTGTTTTCTGATGCGCACGTGAGGCAAGTTCCGGAACTACACCGCCATACTGTTCATGAATCGTCTGTGAAGCTATAACATTAGACTGCAACCCCCGATCTGAGTAAACCGCAGCAGCCGTTTCATCACAGGATGATTCGATACCAAGAATGGTCATATTACTCGTCTGTTACATTTGATTTATCGAAAGATACGGATTAACGCACTGGAATGGCATTTCCATATTCCGTGATTTAGCAGTAACTTTTGCCTCGGTGTGGATGCATGTTTTTGACGGATCAGACAAGTGCATGTTACCCGAACTATAAAATCTATAGTCGTGTTTCGTCATTGCTGTGTTCGTCACTTTGCCAGGTTCTTGTGCAAAAAATATTAGTGACTTAAATATATTACGATATTAACTGAACGGCGGGATGTAGGCTAATTCATTTACCACCAGGTACATGGCATTCTACGGACTGCAACCGCATTATAATTACTCTTATTAATGAGCAAAGAACAAGCCTCTGTAGAAGAAGAGAAAAAAGAACAGGTACAGGTTATTTCCGAGCAACCCAACAGGCTTGAAGGGGTAGCCTCCAAGAAGGCAGAGGCTTCCGGAAAGAAGCTTATGCTGCTGGCTCTTACCGCTTTGGGTGTTGTTTATGGAGATATTGGTACCAGCCCGCTTTACGCATTTCGTTTCGCGTTCTCTGAAAGTGGACAGATCACCAGAACCCCCGAAAATATCCTTGGAATCCTCTCCCTTATCTTCTGGTCCCTTACCATCGTCATCTCCATCAAGTATCTGATTTATGTCATGATGGCTGATAACGAAGGAGAAGGGGGAATACTGGCGCTCATGGCTCTGCTGGTTCCCTCAGGTGGCCGGAAAAAACGGTGGATTATCGTCGCTCTTGGCGTTTTCGGTGCAGCCCTGTTGTATGGTGACGGAATGATCACTCCTGCTATTTCCGTGCTAAGTGCCATTGAAGGCCTGAAAGTGGCTACAACCGAGTTTAATGATTATATCATCCCGATCACGGTAGCTATTCTCATTTTCTTGTTCTTGTTGCAGAAACGTGGAACGCAGGGGGTCGGATCTATCTTTGGACCAGTGATGCTTGTCTGGTTCACTTCTATAGCTGTCCTCGGAATCAGGGGAATCTTCAGAGCTCCGCAGGTGCTCAGGGCACTAAACCCTTGGCATGCCCTGGACTTTTTCTTTCGAAACGGGTGGGTGGGTTTCCTGGTCCTGGGAGCCGTCTTTCTGGTGGTAACCGGAGGAGAAGCCCTGTATGCCGATATGGGGCATTTCGGCAGCCGGCCTATTCGCCTGGCATGGTTCTCGCTTGTTTTTCCGTCACTGTTGATCAACTACTTCGGACAGGGAGCTTTGTTACTCAGCAGCAAGCATTTCGTAAGTCAGCCCTTTTACGCGCTGGCTCCGCACTGGGCGCTTTATCCGCTTGTGATTCTGGCGACACTGGCCACAATCATCGCGTCTCAGGCTGTCATATCGGGCGCCTTCTCACTCACGCGTCAATCTGCCCTTCTGGGTGAATTTCCACGCATCAAAATTGTGCAGACGTCGAGTTCAGAGATCGGGCAGATTTATATTCCACTCGTCAACTGGATACTGATGATCGCCACCATTGGCCTGGTCCTGGCTTTCAAAAAATCAGACAACCTTGCTGCCGCATACGGGGTCGCGGTTACGACCACGATGGTGATCACAACGATTCTTGCGTTCATACTAACGCGGGAAAAATGGGGATGGAACATGGCGGCGTCCCTGTCCGTTACTATCGGGTTCCTGATCGTGGACCTGGCTTTCTTCGTTGCCAACATGACTAAAGTTGCCGACGGCGGCTGGTTCCCGCTGCTTGTTGCTGTTTCTGTGTTTACGCTGATGGCAACATGGAGACGGGGCCGACAGTTGCTCGCTGAAAATAATCCCTTTGATTCATTATCGCTTAACGACTTCGTACATAAACTCGTAAACGATCCACCTGTCAGGGTCCCAGGTACAGCCATCTTCTTAACGGGTCATTCGGAAGGGACACCGCCTCTGCTCAGTTATCACCTGGAACATAACCAGGCATTGCACAAACAGGTTCTGATCGTCACCGTGATCATCCAGGATGTGCCGAAAGTACCGCCATCTCAGCGGCTGAACATTCAGGAGATGGAACTTGGTTTTTACCGGATTAAGATCGCTTACGGATTCATGGAAAATCCGGATGTTCCGCAAGCTTTGCGCGATGCAGGAAAATTTGGGATGGACGACGAATCCAACGTGATAACATATTATATCGGCCGGCAGATTTTGATTCCCAGGGAGGAGAAACCCAAGATGGCCAAGTGGCGTAAGGAGCTCTTTTCATTTATGGCACGCAACTCTGCGCTCACGACAACGTTCTACGAACTGCCACCGCAACAGGTTGTTGAGATAGGCATACATGTGCATATTTGAGACCGCCATATCATTGGATTATTAAGAAAACTTATCTACCATACTGCACGAATACACATCTTAATATTCGAATAGTAGTCAATCGGAGGGATTGACTACCAACCGGTATAACTTTTTTGATAACCATGAAGAGATTTTTTTTACTGGCCTTCAGGGTACATGGACACAACGTGCTAACGTCGCGGCTCAACAAAAAGTGGCAGGTTCTATCGTTTTTCACAAAAACCGATCATCATGTGGAATAGTGTGCGTTCGATCGTCATCTGGGCCACAACCATTTTATTGATTCTCCTGTGGTTGCCATTGCTTGCAGTATTGCGGCTGCTTGATCGTGATCCCGTGCATTATCGCACGGGCCGCTGGTTCCGCCGGCTTGGCAAATCGATGACAAAAATCAACCCGTTTTGGAAGCTCGACATAAGCGGGTATAAACTCGAGCATCCCAGGCGTGCATTAGTCATCGTATGTAACCACCAGTCGATGGCCGACATCCCATTGATCTCCAATCTCCCGTGGGAGATGAAATGGCTTGCCAAAAAAGAGCTCTTCAAAGTTCCTGTCGTTGGCTGGATG
>DATFNI010000013.1:0-22489 GCA_035266485.1 Balneolales bacterium | reverse complement strand
TGCATGATGACTGGCGCAAATTTCCGGAAAAAGTAGCCATTCAGTGTAACGATACGCACCCCAACCTCGCCATACCCGAACTCATGCGGATTCTCATGGATGAGGAACAGCTTGGATGGGATACCAGTTGGGACATCACCGTCAATACGATGGCCTATACGAACCATACCCTCATGCCGGAGGCGCTGGAAAAATGGCCCGTCCACCTGCTTCGCAACATCCTGCCGCGACACCTGCAAATCGTATACGAAATCAATAACAGGTTCCTGAACAAGGTCAGGACAGAACTCGGTGAGGATATTAACCGCATCCGGCGTATGTCCATCATTAGCGAAGGAGAACAACCCAGCGTTCAAATGGCCACTTTGGGGATCGTTGGATCTCATAAGATCAACGGGGTATCGGCATTGCACTCTGATCTGCTGAAGAAAACGCTGTTCAGCGATTATAACGATCTGTGGCCGGACCGATTCACTAACAAGACAAATGGCATCACTCCCCGTCGCTGGCTGAAACAGTGTAATCCCCTGCTGGCCGATGCGATCACCAAACGTATTGGTGAAAGCTGGGTAACTGAGCTCGACGAGCTCAAGAACATAGACAAATTGGCGAACGATGCCGATTTCCGTAAAGAATTTGCTAAGATAAAGCATGAAAACAAGGTAAGGCTCGCTCGCTACATCAAAGGACGTGTAAATGAAACAGTAGATCCTGATTCTCTCTTTGATATCCAGATCAAGCGGATTCACGAATACAAACGCCAGCTTCTTGCTGCTCTTCATGCCGTTACCCTGTACAATCGCATCAAGGAAAATCCGAAAGCCGATATCCAACCGCGTACTATTTTGTTTGCCGGCAAGGCGGCTCCGGGCTATGCGATGGCTAAGCTGCATATCAAACTGATCAACAGTATTGCCAACAAAATTAACCGGGATACGGACGTCAACAAAAAACTGAAGGTGCTCTTCCTTCCGAACTATTGTGTCACCCTGGCCGAACTGATGATTCCAGCCGCCGATCTTTCCGAGCAGATTTCGACGGCCGGGATGGAAGCATCCGGTACCGGCAATATGAAATTCGCTCTCAACGGTGCACTCACAATCGGAACCCTGGATGGCGCCAATATCGAGATCAAGGAAGAGGTGGGTGACGAAAACATCTTCATCTTTGGTCTGACTGTCGAAGACATCGAGCGAATGCGGCGGGAAGGGTACAATTCACGTATCTATTACGAAGAAAATGAGGAACTGAAGAAAGCTATTGATCAACTGCAAAGCGGCTTCTTTAGTCCTAATGAACCCGATCTGTTCCAGCCCGTTGTCCATGCGTTGCTCAATGAAAACGACTATTTCATGGTGTTGGCCGATTATCAGAAATATCTGGATATGCAGGCAGAGGTCGAAAAGGTTTACAAGAAACCTGATGAATGGTGGAAACGTGCCATACACAACACCTCCCGCATGGGCAAGTTTTCATCAGACCGCACCATTCTTGATTATGCGGATGATATATGGGATGTTCAACCGCTTGTCGAAGAGTCCGCATCCTGAAATCCGGACTATATCCCGTTACGGAGCGGCAACGATTGTATCCGGCAAACACAATCATTGCCGGATACCACGAGATCCTACTTTCTGCGCCGCAGCGGAGAAATTCAGGATGACATTCTATTCCGGGCTAATAGAAATCAGACATTTTCATTTTTCACATCAGGCGGGATGTAGAAGACGCCAAGGACGAATCCCCAAATTATATGCAACAGGATATCTGTAATTACGATGGCTGCTGAAGTTGGAGCCAGCATTTGAAACGGTTTCGCCCCGAGACCACCGGCTATGGATCCAATAATCAGTAGAAGAACAAGCCACCACAGAAAACCGTAGATGCTCCCCTTAAGCCAACCAGGTCCCGGCAGTTTTTTATAGAGCGGCAGCCAGGCAAATGGAATGGCAAATAATATTGATTCTATGTGGTGAGTTACCATCCAACCCCAGTTACTTGTGCCCGGAAACATTCCAAAGAGGCCGAACAAACCTGCAAACCAGTGATCGATAAAAAACATCATGTAACCGGCAATAAACCCGGCAACAATCAAACTTTTAAAATGTACGTTTTTGATTACCATGGGTTTTCTTCTTGGTTAACACTTTTACATTAAAGTATTAACCTGTAACGTCTGACGGTTTCAATCGTTCCAATTTTAGATTTAACTCTAAGGCAATATTTTAAAAAAGGATCATGGAAGCCGAACTGTAATACCCAGAAATGAAATCCCCCTTATAAGTACGATCATTGGGATATGATAATGCCCACTCCTTCTCATAGACATAACGTACGTCTCAAAATAGGCTTCAGACTATCTCTGGTAAAGAGATGAATAATTTTCAATTAGTATAACCTTTGATCAGATATTAACTAAACGAGAAGTTATTATCACTTCTGCAAATATATATCCCGTGTAACAGGCAGATCAGGTTCCGGCCAGATTTAACGATGCTGTTTCTGCCGGAGGTACAGAATATTTTTTAAGCGTCCGATAGTGGGATTTTATCGCACCGCCAAGAGTCTCATGAGAATGAAAAGGGACGCCATATTTATGTGCCACCTCTTCAACAATGGGACTGATTTCAGGGTAATGGATGCTGCAGACACGTGGAAACAAATGATGTTCAATCTGGAAATTCAGTCCCCCGATATACCACGATATAAGACGACTATTACGGGCAAAGTCGGCAGTTGTCTCCATCTCATGAATCATCCAGCTCTGCTCAATGACGTTCTCCTCATTTACAACAGGAAATGACGTTTGCTCAACCGTATGTGCCAATTGGAATACAATGCCCAGGATAAGTCCGGCAGTGAGGTGCACGACAAGATAACCAATCAATAATTGCCACCACGTAATATTTAACACGAGGGCGGGCAGAACAAAGAAATATCCGTAGTATACTATTTTACCCAAGATGAGAATGGCCCACTCGGAAGCAGGATGCTTTTTGCCAATGTATGGTCCGAGTTTCGTGCGGGAAAATTGATAGTAGTCTTTAAAAAGCACCCACGAAATGGTGGCAAGGCTGTAGGCAAAAAAAGCGAGATACGGCTGAATGCGATGAATTTTTTTATACGGCGCATGAGGGCACAACCTGATGAATCCCGCTACATCCAGATCTTCATCTTTACCGTAAATATTGGTGTAGGTGTGATGAATGACATTATGGGTAATTTTCCAGATATATCCATTGGCCCCCAGGAAATCAAATGAGAACCCCAAAATTTTGTTCACCCAATTTTTCGAAGAATAAGCGCCGTGCAATGCATCGTGAGCAATGGAAAAGCCAATACCTGCCATCCCAATTCCCATTACCACACACAATCCGAGCATTATCCAGATATTAAACAGTCCCGAAATGATTAAACCGTAGGGTATCAGGTAAAGTGCCAGTATAATGATGGTTTTCCTAACCATTGCAGCATTTGCGTTTTCAGAGATGCCTTGATTTACAAAGTACTCGTTAACGCGCTGCTTGACCTCTTTAGCAAATTCACGCGACCGCTTATTATCAAACGTAATTTTTTGAGTTGCCGTAATGTAGTCCTTTTTAATTAATGAGTTAGCCGTTCATTCAAGTTATAACTTCTTAATGTGACAATCTATTGCATACATAATCTTTTAAAGATTTTATAATCACATCACCACGGTCATTCGACACGGAATTTTCATGGTAAACCCAAACACCCACATTTAACGAATTCCAGCTGACTAAATTTTCGTCACACAACAACAGGAATTAACCGATTTTTTTCTGGTAAACCAATAAATATTTGTATAAATCAAATAACTTTGTTCATGCCAGTTAGTTAGATTTTTAGGCGGATGTTTTTTTATTTATGATCACAGTTCTTCTGAAGACAATTCTCTTACCACGGTTCGTGTTGCTTCTCTTACTTTCTAGCTAACGATCACTTTTTTTACGTTGCTTGAGGTCCGAATAAGCAAACAGAATACCTCTAAATCTACAATCCTGAAAGCCTCGGTAGGTCTTTTGAGCAAAATTTGAAATCCACATAATCACGGGTATCTCTGATGATCCCACGATTTTGATAAGGATAGATTTCTTTCTGGGGATCGGGGTTTTGTTCAGAACCTCACAACATCGCATGGTCCACTACCTGTTCTTCTCTTAAAAAGCAATATAAACCGTCACAATGACCCAGCCATATCATATCTGTTTGTATCAGAGTGAGCGAAGAAACACTCTTTTACAGTTCGAAATATAAAACAAACAAATTGGGAAACTAACTTCAATACTTTCAGTTAGATTTGCCTTATTCAGGGTCATATTATCCTTGCAACTAAGTAAATCGATGCCAATATTCAGACCAGTTCAATGGGTTATAAATTCTTAGGACAGTCGGGATCACCCTTGCTGTTTTAAATAGAGATATCTTACGATGTACCTTCTTGGTTATGATATTGGTAGCTCTAGTATTAAGGCTACGCTTATAGACGCTGACAGCGGTAACGTAGAGGCAACTATCCAGTCGCCCGATAAGGAGATGGCTATTCAGTCCCTGCATTCCGGATGGGCGGAACAGGATCCGGAAATGTGGTGGGAACATGTTATTGTTGTTACCCGGCGAATAATACAAGAAACCGGCGCTGATCCTGAATTAATCGCGGCTATCGGCATTTCTTACCAGATGCACGGATTGGTTGTTGTTGACAAGAACCAGCATGTTCTCAGACCGTCTATTATCTGGTGTGACGGGAGAGCCGTTTCAATCGGCGAACAAGCGCTTTCAGAACTTGGTGAAGATTATTGCTTACAGCATTTCCTGAATTCTCCCGGCAACTTTACCGCATCGAAGCTTAAGTGGGTGAAGGATAATGAACCTGATGTGTACAGCAAAATTGACAAAATTATGCTTCCCGGTGATTATATCGCCATGAAATTGACCGGGGAAGTCAAAACGTCTGAATCCGGCTTATCAGAAGGAATCATGTGGGATTATACCCAAAAAGGCCTTGCCGGTTCACTTTTAAACCATTACGGAATTTCTGAAGAGCTCATCCCGGAAGCGGTACCCAATTTCTCCGTACAGGGACAAGTCAGTATTTCGGCAGCTGAAGAACTCGGATTATCTACCAAAACAAAAATTGCATACCGCGCGGGTGATCAGCCCAATAATGCTCTTTCTTTGAATGTGCTGGAACCTGGAGAAGCGGCGGCGACGGCGGGTACATCCGGTGTAATTTATGGAATCATAGACAAACCGCTTTATGATCCAAAATCAAGGGTAAACACTTTTATCCATGTTAACCATAGCGATGAACATCCACGCTATGGTGTTTTGCTTTGCGTAAATGGTACCGGTATCCAGAACAGTTGGATCAAGAATCAGCTTCTTGATAAATCCGGTATCAGTTATGATGATATGAACAAACTTGCCTCGCAGGCACCGGTCGGATCGGACAAACTTGTGGTTTTGCCGTTCGGCAACGGGCCGGAGCGCAGTCTTCAAAACGAAGATATTGGTGGTCACATCAGGGGACTAAACTTCAATCGACACAATACGGCGCATCTTCTGCGGGCAGCGCAGGAGGGCATCGCCTTTGCTCTGAACTATGGATTGAAGGTTATGAAGGAAATGGGCCTCACCATCGAAACAATACGTGTTGGTAAAACCAATATGTTTCTGAGTCCCATCTTTCAGGATGCCTTTACCAATACTACTCAGGCTGTCGTTGAATTGTATCATACACTCGGATCCCAGGGAGCTGCCATCGGCGCAGGTCTTGGTGCAGGCATCTATAAAAACAGGAACCAGGCTTTTTCCGGCCTGGAGAAAGTCCGGACGATAGAACCTGATCGAGACCTTGCCCAACAATATGCCGACGCATATGAATACTGGGAAGAGTCACTAAAAACACTTATCACTAAACATTAGATTAAGGATCTACTAACTATGACTATTGTAAAAGGAAATAATGAATACTTTAACGGGATCGGCAAGATTCCGTTTGAAGGTAAAGACTCGGATAATCCCCTGGCTTTCCGCTTTTACGATGAGAACCGTAAAGTGGCTGGTACCACGATGAAAGAATTTTTTCGCTTCGCCGTGGCGTACTGGCACTCGTTTGTTAATGTCAACGGCGATCCATTTGGTGTTGGAACACGCCAGCTGCCATGGAATGCAAAAACTGATCCCATCGACAGGGCTAAGGATAAGATGGATGCAGCTTTTGAATTTATCACCAAGCTCGGAGTGCCTTTCTATTGCTTCCACGATTATGATCTCGTTGATGAAGCCGGTACGATAGAAGAGTCGGATAAACGTATTCAAACGATGGTTGACTATGCTAAAGCTAAACAGAATGCATCTGGTGTTAAGCTGCTTTGGGGCACAGCCAACCTGTTCGGACATCCCCGCTATATGAACGGGGCTGCTACCAATCCCGACTTTCATGTGCTCACTCATGCCGCTGCCCAGGTCAAGCATGCCCTGGACGCTACTATCGAGCTTGGCGGAGCAAACTATGTGTTCTGGGGTGGCCGTGAAGGATATATGAGCCTGCTCAATACACAGATGAAACGGGAACGTGATCATATTGGAAGATTCCTGGGTATGGCCAGAGATTACGCCCGCAAGAATGGATTTAAAGGGACGTTCCTGATTGAACCGAAACCAATGGAACCGACCAAACACCAATATGATTACGATGTGGCAACGGTAATTGGCTTCCTTCGTGAATATGGGCTTGATAAGGATTTCAAGATTAACATCGAGGTCAATCACGCAATCCTGGCCGGTCATACATTCGAACATGAACTGCAGACCGCAGTTGATGCCGGCCTGCTCGGAAGCATCGATGCCAACCGCGGAGATTACCAAAACGGATGGGACACCGACCAGTTTCCTGTCGATCTGTTTGAACTGACTCAGGCTTTGATGGTCATTCTTGGCAACGGCGGATTCGGAACGGGTGGTGTCAACTTCGATGCAAAGATCCGTCGCAACTCCACCGACCTGGTCGATCTGTTCTACGCGCATATCGGCGGCATGGACGCCTTCGCACGTTCGTTGATCGCTGCAGAAGCTATCCTGAACGAATCCGAATATCCGAAGATGCTCAAAGATCGCTACACATCATACGATTCAGGAGCCGGAGCCGACTATGAAGCAGGAAAACTGAGTTTCGGGGACCTGCGCGAGTATGCTGTTAAGAACGGTGAACCCAAACAGATTAGCGGGCGCCAGGAATACCTGGAAAACCTTATTAACCGGTATATTTAAGTGGTTATCGGTTATTCTGCCGTTGTGTTATTAAAAATGGTCATCACACAGATTGGTGACCATTTTTATATCCGGATGAAGTAGTGGATACTTGTTCTTTTTTGTACTAACGTGGTGATAACGTATTCCTGTACAGACCATTAGGTATTGATATGAAAAAGCTTCATTCCAAATTGCTACTCCTTTCTACCATTGCTATTCTCGTTCCACTTTCTACATTCGCACAATCGTCCGGATGGAGACCGGCTCCTAATCCGATCATGACTCCCTGGGCTAAGGATGTATCCCCTACAAATGCGCATCCCGAATATCCGCGACCACAAATGAGGAGAGATCAATGGTCAAATCTCAACGGCCTTTGGGATTATGTTATTCAACCGCGTAATCAATCGACTCCAACGCATTGGGCCGGCAAGATTCTTGTTCCCTATCCCGTCGAGTCGGCTTTGTCCGGGGTGAAGGATAGCGTTGGCCCCATGCAAAAGCTCTGGTATCACCGGACTTTCACTATAAAGAAATCCTGGACCGGGAAACGCATCTTATTACATTTTGGAGCCGTTGACTGGCGTACTACAGTTTGGGTTAATGGTCAAAAAGTTGGTGTTCATCAGGGAGGATATGACCCGTTTACGTTTGATATTACGAGCCAGTTGACATCAGATGGGCCACAAAACCTGGAAATCTCTGTTTGGGATCCGAGTGATGCCGGCTATCAGCCCCGCGGGAAACAGGTACAGCATCCCAGTGGGATATGGTATACATCGACCACAGGCATCTGGCAAACAGTATGGCTCGAACCCGTCCCGAAAGTATCCGTTAAAAAGCTCATGATGGTGCCGGATATTGATAACGGGACCCTAAAGCTTGTTGTCAACACGCGCGGTGAATCCGAAAGTGGGTATACCGTTCGTGCTGTTGCGTCTCAGAGCGGACATGAAACCACAAGGGCTATTGGCTCAACGGATCAGCCTATTATCCTGCATATCAAAAATCCAAAACTGTGGTCTCCATCGTCACCTTTTCTTTATGATTTGAAAGTTGAACTTATTCATAATGGAAAAGAGATCGATCAGGTCGCCAGTTATTTCGGGATGCGATCGATTTCAGTGGAGAAAGACCAGCAAGGTATTCCGCGGCTTTTCCTTAATCATAAAGCATTGTTTGAATTCGGTCCACTCGACCAGGGATTTTGGCCCGATGGAATTTACACCGCTCCTACCGATGAGGCAATGAAACATGATATAGAAATCATGAAAGATCTTGGCTTCAACATGGCCCGTAAGCACGTCAAAGTCGAACCCGCCCGTTGGTATTACTGGTGTGATAAACTCGGACTGTTAGTCTGGCAGGATATGCCCAGCGGAGATCTGAAACCCATCCCAAAAGGGAAAAAAGAAATTACACGCGTCGCCCAGTCCTCATACGAATATGATTATGAACTCACCAATCTCATACACAACCTCTATGATCATCCATGTATCGTGATGTGGGTTCCATTCAATGAGAGCTGGGGCCAATTCGATACCAAACGGGTAGTCAAACTTATCCAGAGGCTTGATCCGTCACGTTTGGTTGATGATGCGAGCGGGTGGAATGATTTTGGAGTTGGTAATGTACACGACATTCACGTATACCCGGGGCCCGGGGCACCTAAGATCGAATCTGTCCGGGCCGGAGTTCTTGGTGAGTTTGGCGGACTCGGTCTGCCATTGAAAGGTCACACCTGGCAGCAGCAAAAGAACTGGGGATACCGGGCATTTACATCCCGTGACAGTCTTACTTTAGCTTATAAAGATTTGCTCCTGAAATTAAAGGATCTGATAAAAAACAAGGGCCTGTCTGCCGCTGTCTACACCCAACTCACGGATTGTGAAATTGAGGTCAACGGTCTGATGACCTATGATCGTAAGATCATTAAGATGGATACCAGCGTCACCGCCCCACTTGATCGAAGCATCATTCATTCACTGAAATGATAGTGGTATGAGTCGACCATTGTGCTTGGTTTGTTGTATCTCACCTCTTGCTACGCCGAAGCCGTATTAAAGTAAAAGCTTGTACTTAATATGGCTTCGCGAAGGCGATGCCAAGCCCTCTCCATATGCATTGCGAGGCGCTATCTTGATTGCTTGAATGCTCGAATCACTGCCATAAAAAAAGGCGGTAACACCTGCCGTTACCGCCTTTGCCTGGTCAATAGTGGATTATGACTGTTTGGCAAACTGCACGCTTAGCTGCAGCGTAACCATCTCGGAAACCACGATGTTCCCGGCCTCAGTAACCCCATTCCACTTCAACCCGAATTCTTTCCGGTTAACTGCTCCGGTGACTTCAAAACCTGCTTTGGTATTTCCATAAGCATCCAGAACGGTTCCACCATATTCCACATCCAATTCGATGGATTTTGTGACGTCACGAATGGTCAAATCACCAGTCAATTTGTAGGTGTTTTCACCCGTCTTGGTGAACCCAGTCGATTTAAAAATAAGTTTTGGATACTTGTCAGCTGCAAAGAAATCATTTGAAAGAAGATGTTGATCCCGCTGTTCATTGCGTGTTGTCACACTTGTTACGTCTGCTTCAAAGGTGATATCAGCGCCTTCAAAATCATCACCTTCCACTTCAGCGGTTGCATCAAATCTCATAAACTCGCCCTTGACGGTGGAAATGACTAAATGTTTTACTTTAAACTCGATCTCCGAATGTACGGGATCAATTTTCCATACTGTGCTTACTGCGGTACTCATTGGTTAAACCTCTTATAATTTTAATTTAATATCAAACTATTGTTGCTACAATTAACGGGAGAAATATACAAATAGTATGCTTTAATATTAAATTATTTTTCTGTTATCCTGGTTAGCGAATCTAGGGGCTTAACCCAGCCGATAAAATGAATCCGCTAACGGAGATGATGGTCTCCAATAATGATCGTAATCAGGGCAAATGGCGGGGGAACTGTTCATCATCATATGGATTCGCTTCTTCGACACACACGAATACCCTGCCTTTGGGATAATCCGGCAGATTCATTTTACAATCCCTGTGTATAGCCACACAACCCGAAAGATGAATGGCTTTCAGCCGGTTGTTGATATCGATGAAATAATTTCGCTTACGATTTCATCCGGTGCCTGATTAATTTCAACGACGAGTGCCCGCTCCGGCTCCTCCAGTGCCTGAAACTGAGAATCCAACAGTGATTCATCAAAAAAATGGCCGTGCCTCTTTTCTAAACGACTGGCAATCAGAGACTTTGAACCCTTCAGATAAATATACTGAACGGATACACCTGAGTGATTGGTAAGGAGCTCCCGGTACGATTTCTTCAGAGCCGAACAAGCAAGTATGGCGCCGCCCTGTCCTTCCCATTCTTTCATATGATCGGCCAGCGACTCCAGCCACGGCCAGCGGTCGTCATCATCCAGCGGTATTCCATTCTTCATCTTCTCGATGTTCGCTTTAGGGTGGAAGTCATCTGCGTCGTAAAAGGGAACGTTTATTTTACCAGAGAGTTTCTTACCGATCAGAGTCTTCCCACAACCGGAGACACCCATTAAGACAAATACCATGATTCAATAGCTTGGAACGTGATATCATTATCAAACCGGAGACAACAATTGTATTAATCCGGAAATACATTTACTACTGCAGCACAAACCGGAACGTTATGGTTCCCCATTGCGGTACTTGCGGGACTCCGGGAGGAAGCGGATTGAACCGCCAGCTTCGGAGCGTCTTGAATACTTCTTTTTCCAGTTCGGGATTCATTTTCTTAAGCGGGATCATACGTCCCACCGATCCATCCGGCATCACCTGGAAACGAACGGTGATGACAGCTTCCACATCAACAGTATAATCCGGTAGCGGCTGAATGACCGGAGTACGCTGAATATCGCCCTCCCATTCCAATTTATACGGAGCTGATTTCTTTTCCGATGTACCCGTTCCCTGGTCGGCTTTCACATCACCCTGTGTGCCCTTGATGTCACCGCTCGTCTTGGCTCCTTTTTGAATGGTCTCCCCTTTTTCCGTCTTCGGAGCTACATTCACTTCCTTCTGTTTCTTTTCCTCGCTCTTCTCGGGATTTATCTTATCCGTTTCGGGCGTCTTGATGGGCGGTTTCTTGACTGGCTGTTTTTGGTCTGGAAGCTTTACAGCTTTCGATACTTTTTTGTCAGGAGAAGGCTTCTTGGGCTGTTTATCTATTTTTTTTTGTTCCGGCTTCTCCGGCTGCTGTTTCGAAGGATTGGGACGAGTTGCTACTTTTGGTTCTTTCTTTTTTGCAAACTGGGCCGGTTTTCCCTCACTGAAGTTACCGAGAGTGACCTCAAGAAATGCAGCACGACGAGGACTACTGTTCCCAACATAAATGAGAAGAGCTAGTATCACGAGCAACACGTGTACTCCGCCGGTTACCCAGAATCCAAATTTTTCCTCGTCCTTTAATTGCATGTTTGTGTCAGCGCGACGTTCGTTCTGTTGCCATTACCACACGGAGATTCAAAGCCTGGGCCACATTCATTACCTGTACAGCCTCATCGATACGCGCGTCTTTATCAGCCCGAAGAACCAGAACATGTCTGGGGTTCTTCTGATATTCCCGGCGTATGGCCGACGCAAGCAGGCCCCGGCTTACCGGTTTCCCACCAACATAGTAACGGTTACTCTTGGTCAATGTTACCGTAATGTACTGACTGTTTTCCGGTGTCCCGCTTTCCGCTTTTGGGATATTCACTTTGATCCCAAAATGTGTGACGAATGAGGATGTCAACAGGAAAAAAATCAGCAACAACATCACAATGTCCGTCAGCGACGAATGGGAAAACATCGAAAGAGGCTGCAGCCGGTCGTTATCTTCTCGAAATTTCATCGTGATACGGCTTGTTTTTTAGAAGATGGGGTCTGGAGCAATTCCAGGAATTCCGTACTGGCATTTTCCAGATCAAACACCATTCGGTTGATCTTTTTGAGCAGGTAGTTATAAAACCCATAGGCTACGATACCTACCAGCAACCCAAAGGCTGTCGTCAATAACGCTTCCCAGATGCCGCCGGCAAGAACACTCGGGTTCACGTTGCCCTGGAAGGTTTGAATCTGCTGGAACGCCTGGATCATACCGGTCACCGTTCCCAGAAAGCCCAGCATCGGCGCTACCCCGGCGACCGTCGCCAGCCAATCCATGCGTTCTTCAAGTTTATACGTTTCTTTCTTTCCTGTGTTCTTGATAGTATCTTCGATATCCATCAGCGGACGGCCCAGCCGACGGATGCCGCTTTCAAGGATTCGTGCCAGTGGTTTGCCCACATCTTCGCAATAACGTTCCGCGGCACGCACCTCCCCGTTTTCCAGCATATCCCGGATTGTGTGCAGAAACTGATCGGAATCCAGGTTTGAATTACTCAGAAACCGCCAGCGCTCGGCTATCACATAAATTGCAATAATGGAACACAGAGCGATCGGGATCATAATCACCCCGCCACTGACCATCATCTGAAGCAACGACATGTGTTGAGGTGAAGTCGCCTGATTCAGAGAATCCGCAGCAGCGAGAGTATCCTGCAGAAAAAGTAGCATTTGAATCATCGGTAAAGCCATCATCGATTGTCCTGGATTTTATTGGTGAATTCTACGAATGAAGTGATGTTTGTTGTCTTGCAGTCGATTCGGCAGCCCTTTAACAGCATTTTCAGCATCTGAAATAGATGAGAACTGGCCAAGCCCGACACGATACCAAGTCTGACCATGCACTTGTCCCGGGGCAACGACTACTCGATAGTTACGGGTTCCCCACCTTTTACCAACTGACTGAGCCTTACTTTGATCCCGGAGTGAAGCAATCACGATAGTATAATAATCGCCGATATCGTTGCTGGTCTTTCCATGCAGACCATAAAGGGACGTTGCTGTCAGATCATTCATTATGTTCTTTGCTGCTACTGAGTCTTTTGCTGCAACGGATGCGCTTACATCAGCAGTATTTGAAGCCGCAGCTTTTTTTGCTTTTGGCATAGAAGCTGACTGATCACCACTGGAGTTCGTCATGTCAGAAGCCATTTCCGTTGAATCAGGGGCCGTTGCAGTTATCCCCGCTGTGCCAGCGGTTGTATCTTCTTCGTTGGCTCTCTGTCTGTTGCGCACTTCGGGTTTAACATTATCATCCCGTATATAAACAGAATCACCCTGAGATTCTCCAACTGTATTTTCAACAACCGGAGCCCCCCCTCTCTGAACAATTAGATAGTACCCGGCGAACAACACAGCTAAGACCAACACAATAACGACAAACAGGCCAGTCCTGCGTTTAGGCAATTCATCGTCATTGAGAAGCCGGTTGGGTGATCTGTAGATGTGTGCTCTTTCCTGATCTGATTTCCGATCGTTTTTCTTTTCTTCCTGCTGAGTGTCAGAGCTCCCCGCTTCGGCAGCTACCTCGCCCGGAACCCAGTCTGATTCTTGCTCGGGCTGGGCTTCCTCCTCAGGTTCTTCGGCTCCCTCTTCTGATTCCGGTTCTACGGATTCATCCTTCGGGATTTCTTCTTTCTCATAAGATTCCCTCGCAGAGATCTCCTCTTCCGGTTCCGGTTTTTCCAGGGGACCCATTTCCTCGTCGGTAACAGTTGCCGTTTTCCCGCCTTTCAGCTCGACTGGAGTCATGCCGGCGTACTTGAAGTTTATCTCCAGGGCAAAGGTAGGATCGACCTCGAAGGATAACCGGCCGTTTTTCACCTTAAATATCCCAAACTTGTCAATGGTAAACTCGTCGCCCTTTGCAGTCTCTTGCTGTATCTGATCGATTAATTGATTTAGCTCGTCTGAAACCTCTTCTGTATTCAGACCAAGCTTCTCAGCCAATAGCTGAATAAATTGCTCGTGTGTGATAGCCATTTTTATTGTTTATCAGGTGTAAACAGGATGTAGTCGGTCGGCGGCATCATGACCACACGCCCGTTCCGATATTGTGTCTGATACTGTTTGCGATGGATGGGCTTGAATGTACCGAGTCCATCTATCTTCACAGATTGTTTTTTGATGGCCTGTTCCCTGATGATTTCAGCCATCGCTCGGGTAAGTTCTTTGTTCATATCCTTATGGTTTCAAGATAATTCCTCCGTAAAAACGGACCGGCATCTCCTGGTAGGTTGGTAACAGCCGGTAACTTGCATCAAAGGCATTGGTCGTCTTCACATAAATGCCAAGTTGATGAGTTAGTTCAAACTCCACTCGCGCACCTCCAAGCCAGGCTGTACCAAGTTTGTGTTCTGTGAGATCATAGGCCCGTTTGCCAAGGTAGTTGACCCAACCTTTAATGTAAAGACGATCAATCGGCTTAACCGAAAATTCGGTATGCAATCCGACATGTTCATAGAAGGGAATATCTTTCAGATGAGCCAGCTTTGGACGTTGTGCATAAATTGAAAATTTAAAGGCAAATTTTTGGGGAATGGCATCCCAGATAAGCCCGGCTTCCAATCGTAATATATTAGCACCTTTGTCCCAACCCATATTGTAGTGAAAGTCTGTTGAGACACTGGGAATGGGCATCACGGTCGTCGTATACATATACTGAAATGCACTATACCGCCGGTATTGCAGGTTGCCCGTCAGTTTCAGGCTTTTGATCAACTGAAACGATGCCGATCCGCCAACTTCCCAATATCGATTATTCAGTGGGACCATGTTAGAGACGATCATCCGGCGATTTTCAAAATATCCTCTCATCCCGCCATTCTCTACCGAACCCGTCAACCAACCTTTGATCTTGATTCGTTTGATCCCAAAGAATGAATACTCAACCTCTGGATAAATGTTGAGTTTGCTACCCATGCTATCACTGGATGCATAAAAGCTGGCACCAATTTTCAGATGTTGCGCATACCCAAACCGCTGTTCGTAGACGACCTCCGGATGTACAATATACCACTGTTGACCGGACACATTCTGAGTATTGTATTGCGAAGCCGTAAGCCCGACTGAACCGACAAAACCGGAATTCATAGCCGGCCCTTCAAGGCTCTGTTTCAAACCAATATTAAACACATGCTCATAGTTATTCTTGGGCTGTTTTGACAGAAAATATGTGAAGTAATCATACTTGACGTGTGCATCAAACTCATGGTATGCGTTCTTCACATGCTCATATCCAAGCTTGATACCTGTCCCACCGTAATTCGTCTTTTGGGTCAGGCCTGGCAGATAATTGAACGCACTCGTTCCGGAGAGGTTAACTCCCAAACGATCGTTTGAACCGATCTGCCCATCCCATCCGACATGGAAACGCAGGTTTCTGTCCGAATCGGAAAATCCCTTCAGATGGCCATCGGTAGACGCGTAATTCACGCCGGCGACAAAACGGCTGTTTGCCCCTGCCGGTGTTTCAAGGTAAGCTACGCCCTCCGGACTGAAGTACGAACCTAGTCCGAGCCGTGCATAAATATTACCTTCCTTAGGATAAATAAATTTTGGCTGTTGGGGACCTATCGGACTCTCGAGCTTACTGATTGGAATATTTGCAACTGCCTGATCGGGGGATTCCATGAACGGCACCCGGTTGGGATTAATCTGGAACACCGGCGGAGTCGGATTGAATCCGAGTATAGGCTGGCGTCGCAGCCCGGGAAACGTTGCCTGAAAATTGCCCTTAATCTCAATATCCTGAGGATTGATATCCGGCAGGAGAGAATTTGAAATTTTCTTCTTTCCGCCACCTTCCTGGGCGTGAGCTAGAAGGGGAACCACTAAAATGAGTAAGATGAAAGCTAATCGGGTGTACAATTTCATAATCCGTATTCAGTAATCACATCCCAACGATCGGTTTGTCTTTATCAAAAGGAACGCAAATCGGGATCATTGATGACTTTAACAATTTGGTGAAATGGGCAAGAACCAAAGTCCATGCCCGCCGCAATATTCTGGACGAGGATCACGATACGATACAAAAAAATGGGAAATCTTACTACCGTGTATCCGTATTACGTCCAATAAGCTGGCCAATACCGACATTCGCTTTACCAAGATGAAGAAAACGGACCCAATACATGGCAAGCGGAGCAACAGTCAGGAACATAATGAGTGTCATGAAATAAACTACAAATGCATACGCCAACCCTGTTACCTGGGGAACGCCGAACAAAACCCACAGCGTCTGTTTGACCAGCCAGTGGTATGTTCCCATGCCTCCCGGGGATGGTAAAGCGATACCTATTGAGGCGATAGTCGTCAGTGTGAGAGCATCAACCAGTGTGAGATGGTACGTAGCCACCATATTGAACATATAAAAGGGAATGTAGCTCATCAATACGTAGCATATCCACATCACTATTGTGAGGAACAGAAAGAGAGGCCAGTTACGAATTCGTCTGATACTGGTAAGCCCTTCCAAAAATAGTTTTAAAAATCCGGTGATACGATTTTCAATTCTGGCAACAAACGATACCTGTTTCCCCAACCATTTTATTCCGCGGTACATAGCCCAGATGCCCGCAATGATAGCTATCAGCCAAAGGGTCTTCTCTCCCAGGTTTTTCAATGTGAAAGCATTGTCGAACCAGTTAACGGTCTCATTTCCAAAGAGTTGTCGAAGAAGCCTTGGATCGGTTATCAGATATATGGCTACAAAAATAAAGAGTAAAATAAGGCATACAAGATCAACGACTCGTTCCAGAACAACGGATCCTAAAATCGAACTGACTGATTCTTCCTCTTTCCTGCCCACATACACGCAACGAGACACCTCTCCGGCCCGGGGAATGGCATAATTCACCACATACCCAATCATAACACCGGCAAAAAGGATAGGGCGTCTCAGGGAACGGTCTTTCTTATCAACCAGCATCTTCCAGCGTTCGGTACGCAGATAATGGGAGAAAACAGATACAACCAGAAATGGCAGAATCCAGCCGTAATGCATCTGGTCCAGATAAACTACCAATGACGACCACTTCACATTCCGGAATGCCAACCACAGAAATACACAGCCAATACTTAAACCGATTATAACCTGAATGATTCGCTTCATATCCGGCTATTCTTTCCTCAGATCCACGATATGTGCATTAGGTGGGTATTTTAGGTCAAACATTTCTGACGTACCCATCACATACGCTCCATCATTAAACCGGGATATCGTGATATTACCTGTCTGGTCGACCGATTTCACCCATAACGGAGTATCGTTCTTCTTATCCACCATAATATCGACCTGTTTAAATAGACTGAAGGGATCCCTTGAGAACAGAACAACATGATAATTCCCGTCCGGGCTTTTCTGCTGCCGTACCATGTACTCCTTTTGTGTGCCTGCTAAAAAATGGGACGGCGCATAATCGTCTTCGTTTGGATCGTAATTCGAAATAATCAATTGATTCTTCTGGGCACTGTACACCCTTGAAACTTTGCCATCAACAACGATATACCGATCATTCATATGGATTTTATACTCATTTTTCCCAATCCAGATCTCCCCGCTTGTATGTACCGTATCCTTCGTTGTTGGATCAATAAATTTATTATCCAGCTTGGCTTTAAAGACTTTGCCTGCCAACAGATTAGATTTAATTGCATCAAGAGCCGGGCTATCGTTTTGCGCGCGTGGTGCCACAGTCAGTGCACCCATAAAGCCAAACAGGAAGACTGCTGTACCGATTTTAATCATCCAGGTTCCTCAATATATCATCGAGTTCTTCCTCAGTCTCAACCAGTACCTCGCGGGCTGTACTTCCCTGATAGGGGCCCACGATTCCAGCCTGATAAAGCTGATCGATGATTCGACCGGCGCGGTTGTACCCAAGGCGTAATTTCCGCTGCAACAGGGATACGGATCCCTGCTGGTGCATAACAACAACTTGTGCCGCATCTTCGAATAATTCATCGCGTTCTGTTTTACTGAGAGGATCGCCCCGACCATCGGAGCCATCCGACTCATCTACAACGGGCAAAAGGTACGGATCCTTATACCCTATTTGCGTTCCGATGAATTCTGTTATCCGTTCCACCTCCTCAGTGGATACAAACGCGTTTTGGATACGCACCATAGGGCCGCCACCCGAGAAAAGCATGTCGCCACGGCCTATCAGCTGATCTGCTCCCATGGTATCGAGAATCGTGCGTGAGTCGACTTTTGAGGCCACCTGGTACGCGATACGTGCAGGGAAGTTCGCCTTAATGGTACCGGTGATCACATTTACCGACGGACGCTGCGTCGCAATAACCATATGGATACCTACGGCACGTGCCAGCTGTGCGATTCTGGCAATCGGCTCTTCAATCTTTTTACCGGCGGTGATCATCAAATCCGCCAGCTCATCTATTACTACGACGATATAGGGCAAATGCCGATGCCCTTCTTCTTCATCAAGCTGATCTTTTTTGTACTTCTCATTATATGAGTTGATATCGCGGACCATAGCCAGCTTCAGAAGCTCGTAGCGGTCATCCATCTCCTTACAGACACTGGTTAGTGTTTCAAGTACTTTTGATGTGTCCGTGATGATCGGCTCCTCGGCATCCGGCAAATATGCAAGAAAATAATTCTGGATATTGCGATACAGCGACAACTCGATTTTCTTCGGATCGATAAGAACAAACTTCAAGTCCTCCGGATGGCACTTATACAGCAGGCATGTGATAATCGTATTGATCCCCACCGACTTACCTGACCCCGTTGCACCGGCAATAAGCAGGTGAGGCAGTTTACCCAGATCCACCATAAATACTTCATTTTCGATCGTCTTGCCGAAAGCCACCGGCAGATCCATGCTGGTATCGACAAACTTTTTGGTGTTGATGATCGACTTGATATAAACCGTTTCGCGTTTATTGTTCGGCACCTCAATTCCAACGGCAGATTTGCCCGGAATAGGAGCGATAATCCGCAGGCCGTGCGTCGCCATGGCCATCTTCAGGTCGTTGGCGTAACTCTCAATCTTACTGATCTTCACATCGGGAGCCGGCGTCAGCTCGTAAAGTGTAACGGTGGGGCCCACTACGGCATCAATTGAGAGAATTTCGATGCCGTGCCGTTTAAGCTTATCGAGGATGATGTACTTTTTCTCGTTTATCTCCTCGAGGTCGACTTCTTTTCCTTCGTTGGGCGGACTGTCCGGCAGATCGATCGTCGGAAACTTATAGCGGATGACCGGACTTCCCTTTTCTTTATCCTTCTGTTGTTTTTCCAGATCACGTGCACCGGCTTCCTCCTCTTCCTCGCCGATACGTACGTTGAAGGCCGGATCATTTTCGTCGACTTCCACCTCTTCATCCTTCTCCAGGAGGGCACGGCGACCTACATGATCCTCCCTTTGCTCCTCTATTTCTCTTTCAAATCGCTCACGGGCACGGGCATTGGATTCTTCGATGATCTTCTTTGGATCGTCATTATTACCAGGCTGCTTGCCAACACCTACCGGTGTTTTCTTGCTTCTTGCGGCCAGTTTTTCTTCGGCGGTGATACGTTCCTGGTTTGCCGCAATGGTTGCCTTCTGTTTCTGTTTTGCCTCTTTCTTGAGTTGACGCAGCCGTTTCTTCTCGTCAGATCGCTCTTTAAAGTTCATGTAACCATGTTTAAATCGGTCCAGCGTCTGCTGAATATTCCAATCAAGGGTGAATAAAATGGCAATGAACAGGAAGGCAACCAAAAGGATGATCGATCCGTAATATCCCGTCACTTTACGCAGTATCTCCGCAAAAGCGGCCCCGGAAGCACCGTACCAGCTCATAAACACATCTTTCCCCATGAAAACCCACCCGAGGCAGGTGATGATCAAAAGCAACCAGGCGACACACAGTACGGTAAACCGATTCAGTACATTAAGCGGTTTTTGTCTGAAAACAACCCATCCATATGCTATCAAGATAATCGGAAGGATGGTGCTCGGATAACCGAACATAATTACGAAGAAATAGGATATGTACGCACCTACGATACCCAGACCGTTATGTATCCTCAGTGCGGGACCACTATTGGGATTAACAACGTTACTCAGCGACAGGCTATGGATTACACCATAGTCTCCGGGCACGTAAGTAACGATACTTACTGCGAGCAGCAATCCCACGGCGATAAGTAATACGCCAAGGATCTCAAGTTTTTTTTCGGTCGAAATAGCCGGGGTATGGCCGCGGCTTGTCGGGGTTTTCTTTTTGGAGGCAGATTTAGCCATGGACGCCGGATATGATCGTCTCCATTATAATTACAGGGTAATATACTACACTTTCTCAAGCTTTAATCAAGTAGGTATGATACAAAAAACCTGACAGAGTGGTTACACAACCTGTAATCGTGATTATTTATTTTGAATTTGTGATCATGCCTTGTGAATAGACAGGCAACACATCAAGTATACTTACCTGACTACAATAGGTCAGATCTTCATCTCCATTTAAGTTTCTCAGCCGCATAGCGTGATTCGACGAGTGAATCATTTCCTCCAGGCGATTCCGGTAGCTTGCATACAATGAAAATGCGGCAAGCGATCCGTCAGAGGCCCCTTCCGGCAGTTTTCCATCCGTTAATTCGAAGATAATATTACCGGCACATAACGTGTCTTCCAATGAAAACCGGTTCTTCCATCCTGCACACACGAGGAGGATCTCATTGGAATCGGCTTTTAGCGATTCTACAACCGACCCCAGATTCAGAAATGAACCGATGATTAACCGATCTGCGCCGGATGACCGGGTAATGGCTTTGGTTCCATTCGTCGTATTAAAGATGATAATTTTTCCTTTAACTTTCTTTTCATCATACTCAAACGGAGAATTACCCAGATGATAACCTTGAATCTTAACACCATCTTTTTCTCCGCATAGCAAGTATCGCGTCGAATCCAGATTCTGAGCAATTTTGCTGGCCGCTTCCATATCCTCCACAGGGATGACCGCTTTTACCCCATTATGCAGGGCCGTAACAATCGTGGAACTGGCACGCAGCACATCAATCACTACAACTGTTTTTTTACGAACATCTTCTTCCTGCAGTCCCAGTGAAGTGGCAAAAACGTCAACTGATGGAAACATAGTAACAGAATCTGTTATTTTTTATGGATAAATGGCGGCTTCACAACAGTTGCGGAATGCGATTTACCGCGAATTGTGATAAACACCTGTGAGTCCGGTTTACTGAAATCAATCACCACATAACCCATGGCAATACCTTTTCCGGTTGTGATGGATAGCCCACCGCTTGTCACTTCCCCTATCGTAGCACCACCTTCATCGGTAATGTCATAATGGCTACGCGGGATGGCCCGTTCGTCATTTGTTATTAAACCAACCAGTTTTCTGTCCGGACCGTTTTCTTTAACCTTAAGCAACCGATCTTTTCCAATAAAATCATCTTTATCCAACTTTGTCAGCCAGCCTAAACCTGCTTCCAGTGGATTCGTGTCTTTGCTTATGTCATTGCCATACAAAGCGTATCCCATTTCCAGCCGTAGGGTATCGCGGGCTCCGAGTCCCGCCGGTTTCAAGTTATAAGCCTTGCCCGCATCCGTTATCTTCTTCCAAACAGTCGTGGGATCCACTTTATTTTTGTCAAAATAAATTTCAAAACCGTTTTCTCCGGTATACCCAGTGGCGGAAAGGATTATATCGTGATAACCGGCAAAATCGCCGATGGCAAAGTGGTAAAATTTTATTTCAGACAGATTGACCGGCGTCAATGTCTGCAGCAGCTCCACTGATTGGGGACCCTGCACAGCCAGAAGGCAGTAATCATCCGATTTATTTGTGAGATTCACACCCGGGGGGTTATGCGATTGCAACCAGTCAAAATCTTTCTGTCTATTGGATGCATTGACAACCAGCATATAACGATGCTCGTGAATCATGTAGATAATCAAATCATCCACGATTCCGCCGTGGTCGTAGCACATTACAGTGTATTGCGCTCTTCCGGGTACAAGTTTCGATACATCATTGACGGTCATCTTTTGCAGAAAAGCTTCTGCTCCCTCGCCTTCTACAAAAAACTCGCCCATGTGTGAGACATCAAATATACCGGCGTTTTCGCGTACCGCATTATGTTCATCACGAATGCCGGTGTACTGTACCGGCATCTCAAAACCGCCAAAATCGATGATCCTGGCATTCAGATCCCTGTGGATATTATAAAAAGGTGTTTTTTTAGCCATAATTATGACCCAATATTCTTCAAATATATTGTCTCATTAATCTTCTTCGCGGTGGGCTTTTT
>DATFNI010000012.1:0-6157 GCA_035266485.1 Balneolales bacterium | reverse complement strand
GTTCACAGCTATGCTTAAGCGAATCCATAATCTGAGGAACCGTATGCGGGAAATCCGCTCGTACGGGTCTGTGGGGGAGCGGGGAGGTAACGAACCGCTCTACCCGGAGATTGAACAAGCCCGGGTATGTGCAAGGGTTGTACCAGTGTGGGATTGAAAGACCGGATCTTATCCAGACCAAATATCATTTTAGTGATTAATAACAGTCTGAATCCACACCTATAATCTAACTTTTGTTATCAAAGGATTGCAGGGAACGGGAGTGGAATAAATGAAGTTTTTTTAAGAGATTGTTTATAAGCTTTTCATTGATTGATTTTCTTAACCTGGTGTGATGTGGAAAAGCAAATGAGGCAAACCGAAAACGTCAAACTATTCCGAACCATGAGACCACATGCTATCGCTATCGCCATCCTTATGATCCTTGTTCCTGTATTCACAGTCAGGGCGCAGCTTATTAACCTTAAAACGGCTCCCATAGCAACCGGGGACCAATTTATGGTTCAGCCATCTATGAATGCAGGGATGGGGAATGTATCCATTGCCCTGGATGATCCACTGGCAGATCCTTTTATAAATCCTGCAAAAGGCAGAAAAGTTACGGGGACCGAAGCCTATATGCTTCCCACATTCTATCGTATTTCCAATGGTCTGGGTGGTGCCAAGACCCTGTCTGTTGGGGCGCTCACATCCGAAGAGAAATGGTTCGGTGGACTGGGCGTGGCCGTGCAGCAGCTCAACATGTCACCACAATCAAACGTGTTAAAAGAACGGTCGACCAATAATAATTATGTCTGGCTTGAAGCGGGAAAGCGGTTAAACAGTTCTGCCGCCCTGGGGGTAAGCTTTTCCTGGTCCGGACTCGGAGGAATGGGCGGGGTCAACTTATTGTATCCACAAAGTGACAACGTAGATCAGCATGGTCACTTGCTGGATTTACGGGTCGGGTTAAGCGGAGAAACAAGCTCGCAAGGCAACTACGAGGCATTGATCCTCTTTAACCAGACCAACATGACCCAACAGGTTACCTATCCGGTATATACCGTGTATCCATGGTATTCTTCTTTAGTTCAACAGGTTCAGTCGCCATCTTACTCAAACGAAACATACCACGACAAGACCAACACCTGGGGGCTGCATCTCGGATACTACCATCCGGTTGGAGAACATAACTGGAAGATTGGAGGGATAATGACCTTCAACTATAAGAGTCATCCTCACATACCCAATTATGAGCTCATGAGCATACCCCGCGATCCGGGCAACAGCCGGGCGTTTGATTTCGGGTTAGGTACTTCTCACCGGTCGGTAAACGACGTGACATTTGCAGCGGATTTTATTTTGGAACCGGTCTGGAGCACGACGTGGGGTACAGCTGCACATGATTATTATGGTGGTGGTTCGGGCATAGCCATTCCAACGGGGGGGAAAACGGTCAAAAATAACTTTGACTTTATGAACTCCGTACTCCGTACAGGATTGGGCTGGCAGGGCAAACACGTCCTCGTGCAAGCGGGTATCGATGCAAAAACATACCGCTATACACTGAAACAGAGAGATTATGTGCAGAATACGTACCGGCGCCAGAAGGAACATTGGACCGAATGGACATATAGCATGTCGGCAGGAGTGATCCTGAAAGGGGTCAGTATAAAGTATACCGCCTTTCTGACGACAGGGACCGGACGGCCTAAAACCATTCAGCAGGGCGGCGGCATCTGGCTTTCGGCGACCAATTTTTCTAATGTAGCAGGGAGTGACTTTATTTTTGCACCCCAAGGCGATCTCTCACTGGACAATGCTACCGTATTTACCAACCAGATTACGGTGACGATTCCGATGTGAGGGGCATACCGGCATCTGACAGTCTGATCTATGTGTCCAGTTATACGGTTGGATGATACATCCTGAAAAATGATCTCACAACCAACACATCTGTGGCTGAAACAAGATCGATACCGCGAAAATTTGTTCTCCGGCAAAACTATCCCAATCCCTTCAACCCGACGACAAATATTCAGTACTCACTTCCGGTAAGCGGACATGTGAGCCTGGGTGTATACAATATACTGGGGCAATCGATCGCCAACCTTGTGGATAAAGACCAGCCGGCAGGTTCATATACCATACGTTTTGACGCTCATAACCTACCATGTGGCGTATATATTTATCGCCTCGTGGCCGGGCGTCATACCATGGTTAAAAAAATGATGGTTATTAAATGATCCGTTAACCTACTAATGTGTCCGGGAATATGTCATCCGGTCATAATTAACCAGAATAGACCTGAAGTGGAAATTGATTTATTTATCATCATGATTATCCATGTCTTACGTTAACTATTGGCATTGATCCTATTTTATAAGTGTTCGCGTGCTTCTCTATCCGGGTCGTCCTTAACTTCACAGGAGTCATTCAATATCATCGTCTCCCCATGGTCAGGCTTGTAAGCGGACCAATAGGGGAGCTCATTGGTATTAGGATTGCCAGTTCTCATAAACTGCAGCAAAGCAGACGACATCTTTTCAGACAGGGCTCTCGGGCGCTCACCACCTCCGGTATGAGACAGCATAAGGTTCGTATTGTAAAACCAGAAACAGATATCAAGGGTATGAAAAGCTCCCAGGCGGCCATTAAACATAGGGGGGCGCCATCCGAACCAGTCCACATAAACCGGTGCTTTTTGTTTGACCTTTGCATTGGCTGTCCGTATGACTCCCTGTCTCATAAACCCGCTCTGAACGAGGACCATTACATCATACGGTGTTTTAGCCTGAGGCAATGATGTATCCTTGGACTCGGCGAATGTCTTCGCATAGGCCTCATAAGCGGCAGCTGCTTTATCACCCAGTCCTCCGAAGAACCCGGCCCGTTCCCGAAGACTCTTTATGGCCTCTTCTTTCGTAATGGTTTCAATTTTCGGGTTGCCCAGACTGGATGCGAATTCATCAAACGTACTGCTTATTATCAGAGGAATGTCGGATGAGAGACCATTTGGGTTGTTGAAAAATTCTCCCTTCAAAATATTTCTGCCGTCGGCAACAGGTGCAAATCCACTCCCGAAGCCGGATAGGCCCATTTTTTTAGCATAGGCACGGGAAGCCTTGTCGGCTAACTTAATGTAATCCAGCCACGGCATTTCCTGAAGCTTGTCAATGTGACCGGGGCTTAACTTGGCCTCTTTTAAGATATATTGCCCGGCGCCCTGAGAGTCTTTCTGATTTTTGGCTCCTAATGAATTACCACTCAAAGCAACCGCTTTATGAAACAAGCCTTTTGCCTGGGGCATGTTCATTAAAATACATACTTTGGCACCACCGCCCGATTGGCCCATAATGGTTACGTTATCCGGGTCGCCGCCGAAATTGGATATATTCTCTTTGACCCACTGGAGGGCGGCAACCATGTCCAGTGCGCCCACATTGCCGGAGTCAGCATATTTACTGCCCCCCACACCGGAAAGATCAGAAAACCCTATCGGACCTAACCGGTGGTTGATCGAAACGAAAACAATATCACCTTTCCGGCTTAAGTTTTCGCCCTTATACCCATCCTGCTCGATGCTGTTTCCATTCGTAAAACCACCCCCATGCAGCCACACGATAACCGGTCGTTTCTTATTGTCGTGGATTTCAGGAGTCCACACATTCAGATTCAGGCAATTTTCGCTGAGATCATAATAATTCCAGTGATCCCGGTAGGAGTAGTAGGGATTGGAATATCGTCCCGCCATAATTTGTGGTGCGTCATCACCCCACCAAATAGCCGGAAAGGTATCATTCCAGGGTTTGGGTTTCTGAGGAGGCATAAACCGGTTCTTCCCGCTGGTATCTGCCCCATAGGGAATCCCGCGAAACAGATAGATATCTCGTAAAATGAGCCCCTGTACTTTGCCGTACTGTGTGTCTGCAATGGCGGTATTATCGCCCGCATATAACACTTCTCCATCGTTAAAGACCGGTTGTAACGATGTAAATGGTCTGTTTTTACCATTGGCAGATAAAAAAGGGGTTACAGTGAATCCGGCAAAGCCGGCGGCTAAGGTCTGAATAAATTGGCGTCTGTTCGTTTTCATGACGGGATTATTTGGTAGAAGGTTTTGCAAAGGCTTCTGGTAATTAAATAGATAAAATCTACGAAATGAAACATGAGAAGCAAATGAATTATGATATTATCTCTATGGTACACACTAATATCTTATAGATACAATCAAATGGTGAGTTTGAACTTTCGCTCGATGGTGGATATGCTGGAGTAAGACAGAATTTCTTTACACATTGGAATAATAAATAACATGAATTCGAGATAAGAATCGATTGCAAAAAAATAGAACACGGACAACACAGATGATGCGGATTCTCGCGGACAAAAAGTTAAAATAGCCCCTCTCCATGGATATAAAGGCTCTGCCTGGAAAAGCAAATCCCGAAGCTCTGTTTCGATAAGAGCCGTACTATTTGGAGTGGAGTTTCGCAATAAGGACTATCACATTTTCACAAAGTCCTTCACCTGCCAATTCTCGCCCCCCCCCCTAACTCGTCATTCCCGGCTAAATAGTGAAATATATTTCCAATAGTCCCCTTTTTGATATCTTTAGCCGATATCAAACTGGTGAACTTGGAAAATCATGGTACAGGGAAGGCTTCTGATTATAGATGATGAAGAACGGTTAAGATCCTTACTTGCACGCTTATTACAGCTTGAGGATATACACTATATTCACTGCCCCAGATGCTCAGATGGGACTTTCTTTACTGCAAAGCATCCGGTTGATGTGGTTCTCTGTGATGTGCAACTGCCCGAAGATAATGGTCTCAATCTAATCCCAAAGATAAAGACTATTCAGCCAGATACGGAAATTATTATGATTACCGCTTTTGGAACCCATCCTGACGGTGTGAAAGCCATCAAACATGGTGCGTTCGATTATATCACCACGGGTTTCATGGATGTCATGAAAGATTTTTTCTATCCCGGTAACATTCGCGAATTGTGAAATCTGATCGAACGATCAATCATTCTGGCCGCCGGGCCGGAATTAACACCCGATCTTCTTCCAACAGGAGCCGGTACCAGTGGTTCTGTATCCGAACAAGATCTTGAAAGGGTGGAACGAGACCATATCATTCGCGTTTTGAAATTTACCGGCGGCAACAAGACATGGGCTGCGGATATTTTGGATATTGGCCTGGCGACACTGTACCGGAAGATTCAGAAATACGGAATCAGTGATCAGTGATCAATCCCAAACACAACGGATGTCATCCTGCCGGCGATCCCGGCTGTTCCCGGGATCGGCTTAGGATCCCGTTAGTAACGGGCAACGTACCGTTCCTGTATGACAATCGTTTCCGGGTGCGGACGGGATTCTACGTCCTCCGGCGGGCCGGAGAACGTAGAATGACAGGGGTGGTGTTTGGTCTCGTTTTACTTCCATTTTATCGCCCCGCGGCATCGTCTCCCTGGCCACAGTCTTTTCGCTTCCAATGCAGGTCGCGTTGATATCATGGATGATGTTCACTCGCCGGCAGAAAGCCTTCCGTTTTTGGGTGGAAATACGATCGGATTTTAGATTCGTACGGAAATACTCATTGACGATCTCGTTCTCATCCAGGGCGTAATATAATTGACACGAAATCGAAGAGATTCTACTCATTGACTTACAATGGCTTAAAGTTTTTGTCATTTCGGCGAAACTGGTAGACGCGCACGACTCAAAATCCATCTGAAAAACACCGGTTTTAACCCCTTGCGAGCCAATATTTTAGGCTCGAACACTAACCGGACACTCCAGACCTCATCCTTCGAACGTACTTCTTTGGATGACTTTATTTTTAAGTGATCCAAACTGAGTTCTCAGCTCTAAACGAAGTTTGATCCGTTATTTTTAACCCATAACGGAGACAACTATGCCAGGCAAATTCACTATTTACCCATTCAAACGCGAGCAACGGTATCGTCTGTATGTACGTTTTCATGACTTCTATGGTAATGAGATCACCCGCTCAACACGGGTCGGCTACCGGCTAAAGGCAAAACGGAAGGAGCGAGAGGCTGCCCTACGGATGGCGGAGAAGAAAGCCCGGGAGATTGTCGATGACTATCTGCAGGAGTATAAAGATCCCCGTCAATCGATCTGCCGGACCCGGCTCTCGCG
>DATFNI010000011.1:0-4829 GCA_035266485.1 Balneolales bacterium | reverse complement strand
GAGGAATAAAGACGGTAAGATTCTGTCCAGTTCTTTTGAGAAAAGCAGCTATGGTCTCCCCTTTGTCTATAATTTGTCCGTCAATCTCAGCAATACCACCAGTCTGGTTTATACTCAGGGTTTCCGTGAAGGAGTATTGGGGATGCGCCTGGGTGAAAAAAAGGTACTGATCGTTCCACCTGATCTCGGATATGCAGGAAGCACGGCTTCGATCGCCAATGACACCCTGTATTACGATGTGCAACTGGTCAGTTTCTAAGAACCCACTTTGGAGGTTGAAAGGGAAGGTATGAACGATTATATAAAATCATGCATACCGTTGTTCATACGTTCAATCGATAAGTAATCTTGCAGCTCTGTTATTCGATTCAGCCATTGTCGCGGTACACACGCCGGACCCGCCGTTTCGAAATCCCACATAAAATTTCGTAGGAAATGCTTCCGATGGCACTGCCCAGGTCATCGGCTGTTATGCGGCTTTGGTCCATGATAGTCACCGGTGTACCTACCTTCAGGTCATCCTTGCCCAGATAAAGCATGGAATAGTCCATCGTGATGATGCCGACTACGGGATACGATTTTTCTTCCACCATCATCCTGGCTTTACCCGTTAGATTCCGGCGGTATCCGTCGGCATAGCCGACAGGCACAACGCCAAGGTAGCCATCTTCCGGACAAGTCCATGTTGAATGGTAACTGACTTTCATCCCCTTTTTGATGGGTTTAACGGCTGCAAGATAGGATTCCCATTCCATAACCGGCTGAAGCCCCTCAACGGCCGCATCACCGGGCCGGTAGCCATACATGCTGATGCCATGCCGTACCATCGAGAAATGTGAGTCTTTATAAAACAGGACCCCGCCGGAGTTTGCCGAATGATAGAGAAGGTCGCTGCCAAATATATCCCGGACAGAATGAAATTGTTTGAGCTGTTCGTCTACCGACGGATCAATGGGATTATCTGCACTGGCAAAGTGAGTCATGATGCCGGTTAACCTGAGCCCGGAATAATCACGGATAACCCCGGCCACCGTTGACGCTTCATCCGGATAGAATCCAAAACGCCCCATGCCGGTATCGAACTGCAGGTGATAGGATGTGTTTTCGTCCAGCCAATCCAGCTGGGAGAGTTGGCCTACGATGGCTGTAATCCCAAGTTGAGCATAAAAAGGGCCACTGTGAACCGTCGGTGGAGCAAAGATAAGCAGATCTTTTTTGATGCCCGATTCTCTAAGTTCTACGGCTTCCTGCATGGAAGCCACCGCGAACCAATCGACTTTATCTTGCAGGAAATGGGCCACCTGCACCGCTCCATGGCCATACGCATCAGCCTTAATGACGGCAAGCTGCCTGACACCTTCTCCTATGTGCTCTTTCAACAATCGTACATTATGCTCCAGGCGATTTAAATAGATGGTGGCCGTCGAATTGTAGAGATAAGGTTCAGAAGTCATAAAAAAAGGAATGATGGAGTATGGGAACGATGGAATATATGGATTCTCATTACCGGATACAGCCCCAATGAGTTAACGCTCAAAGCTGCAACTCCGCACCATTTCTAAAGCGTCCGGTACTGCTCCAGTAACCAAAAGCGCATTTCATGCGCATCACACAGCCCCATCATATCTCCATTTTGAAAAACCGGCACAAAATCAGCTTTATAACTCACTTGGGGGTCATACGTCTCCAGGTTTTCAATCTCTACAAAGGTACCGGCTTCGACGGGTTTGTAAATTTCCATCAGAGATGATTCGTCAGCATTCCAGTTAGTTGTCAGATCATGACCATAGACGATGTGTTCCAGCCCCTCACCATTGATGATAGGAATGATGGTTCTCGGCAGGTACCGTTCGTCTTTACTGCGAATATGCTCTATGATAGACCGGGGGCTGGAGTCATTTTCGAGATCCAATACCAGATCTTCAATTTTGGGGACGTACGTCAGCTCTTTACGGCCGCTGAAGATCGTATACATCATATACAATCCAAACAACCCAAGCCAGAAGGTAAGGTCGCGATCATAAAAGAAATAAGACACGATTGCCACGATGAACAACAGGCCTATGATTTGTTTGCCTGCCAGGTACGTGGCCTGAGAAGCGCGGTAATACCTTTTCTTTTTTATCCAGATTAACGCTCTCAGTGCACGCCCTCCGTCGAGTGGAAAAACGGGAACAAGATTGAATCCGCCAAGCATCAGGTTAACCAGCCCCACGTTCCACGCAACAATGGATACGACATGATTCACAGGCTCAAGCATGGTAGCCAGCACATACCACATACCGGCAAACAGCATAGACGTAGTTGGCCCGGCAATGGCAACCATCAGTTCATGGGAAGCACGAATGGGACGATGCCGTAACTCGGCCATACCGCCCAGGAGGAACAGGTGTATTCGCTCGATGGGCAAGTCATAATATCTTGCCGTTATGGCGTGTCCAAGTTCATGTACAAGAATGGATACGGTAAGCAGTAAAGAAGTAACCCCGCCCATAATCCAGTAGTCCGCCCTGTTATGCATGAACATGAACTGAGGATAATAACGCTCACTCAGCAGCCATGCCACCAATACAACAATCAGCGGCATCATAGGATCAATGGTTATTGTAAACCCGACAAGGTTAAAATTATACCACCGTGAATTCTTCTTTATCTTTGTACTATGAGCTTTTTCTTCGTCGCTGTGAACCAAGGATTAACTCCAATAATTGTTTCCTCTTGTTGCTTATATAACTAAAATAAGGCCTGTTACATTGTGCATGACAGAAACATATATAAAATAGCATCCGTTTGTGATAAGCACTATGAGAAATCATTAAAAACATTTTTTTCTATTTCTTCCTCACCCCAATCCCAGGATCTGCCTGATAATGGTATCCAAATTCCAATAAGTATCTACTATTCTTGTTTTTGAACGGACAATACATGATTTTAGTGGATTCACAATTTTAATCGTCAAGGAAACAGGGATATATGAATTTTCTCAAGACCGTTTTTGCCAGCTTCATTGGTTTCATTTTGGGTGTGATTATTCTCTTCCTTCTTGGATTTTTCATCCTCATAAGCATTAGCTGGTCGTCGAACCCGGAACCCTATGTCAGTAACAATTCTGTGCTTACTATCAAGCTTATGGGGAATATTCCGGACCGTGTACAGGAGAGTCCATTCGACAAATTATTACGCAATAAGGAACTCTCGCAAGTCTCCCTGAAAAATTTCAAAATGAATCTTGAGAAAGCTGCCACTGACAAGCGTATCAAGGGGATATGGCTGCAAATGGATTACCTTACGGCCTCCTGGGCCACGCTCCAGGATGTCCGGAACAAGTTGGTCCGGTTTCGAAAAAAAACCGGAAAATTTATCTACTGCAGCACGGGTGACATTGGGTACAACGAAAAAAGCTATTACGTTGCTACGGCAGCCGACTCGATCTTCTCCCCTCCCGAGTCGTATTTCGAATTTGACGGATTCTACCTTCAGACAACCTTCTACAAGGGGCTGATGGATAAACTCGGCATCGAACCGGAGATAAGCAGGGAGGGTAAATACAAGTCGGCAGTTGAACCTTTTATCCGCAAGGATTATTCAGAGGCCAACAAACAGCAGTTAAATGAATTATTAAAAGATGTTAATGACACGTTTCTGAAAGCCGTCTCACAACGTTCCGGTCACTCCGAACAGGAATTGGAAGGATGGCTGAATGAATCACCCCATATAACGGCCCGGTACGCCTTCAAAAATCATCTGATCGATGCTCTTCTTTATCCCAATGAAGTCAGGCAGCATTTGAAGCATAGGCTCGGTGTTGGTGATTTTTCGGATCTGAATACCGTACCATTCGACAGGTATACAAAAGTAAGTCTGTCAAAAGCGGGATTAACGGTTCCGAATACGCAAAATCGTATCGCGGTTATTTATGCTGAAGGGGAAATTGTCCCGATGAGTCCCACTGAATCGCCGCTGGATCAAACACGGTATATCACAGCAAGTGATTTTCGTAATGAACTGAACGAGATAGAAGCGGATCCGGATATCAAGGCATTGGTCGTACGCGTTAACAGCCCGGGCGGCAGCGGAAGTACATCCGACCTGATATGGAAGATGCTCGAGGATACCAAGAAAAAAATGCCGGTTATTGTCTCCATGGGTTCATTAGCAGCATCGGGGGGATACTACATATCCGTGGCGGCCGATACGATCGTAGCCATGCCCAATACCATAACCGGGTCTATCGGCGTGTTCGGGACCAAGTTCAATGCAAAAAAAATGTTTAACGACAAGCTGGGCATCACTTTCGATGTTGTAAAATCCAGCAAATATGCCGACTGGATGATCCAGACCAAACCATTTACTGATACTGAAGCCAAAGCATTTCAGCATTTCATTGATGAATTTTATCACACCTTTGTAAATCGTGTGGCCAAAAGCCGCGGACTACGGCCCTCGTTCGTCGATTCGATAGCACAGGGCCGTATCTGGACCGGACAGGACGCACTCAAGGAACACCTTGTTGATGTTCTCGGCGACCTGGATGATGCAATTGGCATTGCCGCAAAAAAGGCGGGTATCCAAAAATATACGGTCGTTATGTATCCGCATCCCAAGAGCTTCCTGGAGACCTTCACCCATTCACTTGATGCACAGACCTCAACCTGGATCAACACATTCTATCCGGGAGGGCATGAAATTAGTCGGATTGCTCGTTATATTCATGAGAATCCCCGGCAGGTCCAGGCCCTTTTGCCGGTTACGATTGATGTCCATTAAACTTTATGAAGATCGGTAATCTGACGATTGAACAACTTAGTGAAGGCCTTTTTGAGATTGGC
>DATFNI010000010.1:0-9195 GCA_035266485.1 Balneolales bacterium | reverse complement strand
CGGAAAGTCAACGGTACTTCGTTGCCTGAACCGCCTAATCATGCCGACTTCCGGTACCATCGAGCACAACGGCACAGATATCGTCAAAATGAGCCAGGAAGAGTTGTTAAAAATGCGACGCAGTAAAATGTCGATGGTTTTTCAACACTTTGGCCTGTTTCCCCATCGGACAACAGTGCAAAACGTAGAATACGGCCTCGAAATCAGTGGTGTTGACAAAAATCTACGTAATGAAAAGGCCCTGAAAGCTATTGAACAAGTAGGACTGAAGGGATATGAAAATCAGCGCCCGAATGAGCTGAGCGGCGGGATGCAACAACGAGTGGGTCTGGCCAGGGCCCTGGCAAACGACTCTGAAATCCTGCTGATGGATGAGGCTTTCAGTGCCCTTGATCCTCTCATCCGGAGTAATCTCCAGGACGAATTACTGGATCTGCAGTCAGAATTGAAGAAGACGATTGTCTTCATCACGCACGATCTCGATGAAGCTCTGAAGCTGGGTGACCGTATCGGGATTCTCAAAGATGGTGAAGTTGTCCAGATCGGGACTCCGGAGGAAATCCTGACACACCCGGCCGATGACTATGTCCGGGCTTTTGTTCAAAATGTTGATCGTACTAAAATTATCACTGCCGGTGCACTGATGCGCAAGCCGCCCACTATTCAGTTGCCGAAAGACGGACCCAAAGTCGCCAACCGGAAAATGGAAAAAATTGGCGTCTCAACGATTTATGTACTGGATCAAGAGCGTAAACTGGTAGGTATCGCACGGATCGATGACACTGTGAAACTGGAAGAAGAGAAGCGAAAAGATCTGAAGAGTGTCATAATCAGCGATCTGGAGACAACAACAAAAGATACTCCAATTAAGTATTTGCTGGGCAAGGCACTCGAGACAAGATATCCAATTGCCGTTCTCGATGACAGGGAGCGATTGGTTGGTATTGTTGATCGTGCAAGCATCATGGCCGAGCTCAGTTCTGACCTTGAAGAGGATAAGAAAGAGGAAGAAGAGCTTGGCGAAAAAGTAGAAACCGAAGAGACTGAGTCCAGGTAAATCGTCATTTCATGCTCACGAAACACAGCGAGGCTCGTAAAACAAATAGTATCAAACCCTATATACGATGATCCACATTGACATTGGAAAATTTTTTGAAGTCATAATCAACTGGCTTAACAACAATATTGAGCCTTTTTTCAATTTGATAACAACCGTTATTAATGCCGTACTTAATGCTTTTTATCAAGTGTTGATCTGGCCACACCCATTTATCATGATCGTTCTGCTGGCAGCACTGGCGTGGTATATAGCCGGAAAAGGTGTTGGTATCTTTGCATTAGTCGGTCAGTTTCTGATCTACGCCATGGGATTGTGGGACAAAAACATGGAAACTCTGGCCCTGGTGATCACATCCGTTGCCATCGCCCTCATTATTGGTATCCCTTTGGGTATCTGGTCCTCCAAAAATGACCATGTGGAAAGAATTGTCCGGCCAACGCTGGACCTGATGCAAACGATGCCCGCTTTTGTATATCTGATCCCGGCTGTACTGTTTTTCAGCCTTGGCAAGGTGCCGGGTGTCATTTCCACACTCATCTTTTCCATGCCACCCGCAGTGCGTTTCACTAATCTTGGTATCCGTCAGGTGCCCAAGGACATGAGGGAGGCCGCACTGGCTTTCGGCTCGAATCCGAAACAAATGCTCTATAAGGTGGAACTTCCAGTTGCTCTTCCAACTATCATGGCTGGTGTCAATCAGACTATAATGCTTGCCCTTTCGATGGTTGTTATCGCGGCTCTGATTGGTGCCGGGGGACTGGGCGAACCGGTTTTGAAAGGTATTACTCAATTGAAAATCGACCTTGGATTTAACGGTGGTATAGCCATTGTGATACTCGCTATTTATCTGGACCGAATAACACAAGCTCTTGGTACAAACACGCAACCATCCCGTTAGTAATGAAAAATGGAATAAAAAAGAAAAAAGATATTATGAGTTATCTAAAACAAAGATCTTCCCTCCTGACTTATGGAGTGAGTCTTATTCTCGCAATAGCCTTGTTAGGAGGATGCAGCAAAAAGAGTAATAAGAAAACGGCCAATCTGGTGTATGTCAATTGGGCCGAAGGTATCGCCTACACAAACCTTGCCAAAGAGGTGCTTCAGGACAAGATGGGGTACAAAGTAACGATAACCTCTGCTGATGTGGCACCGGCATATACTGCTGTCGCGCAGGGAAATAAGGATGCTTTCATGGAGTCCTGGCTTCCAACACTGCATAAAGATTATATCGAGCGTTTCAAAAACAAAATTGTGGATCTCGGCATCATATACAACGGTACACAGAGCGGACTGGTAGTCCCCGACTATGTGCCCATTGATTCCGTCTCACAGCTCAACAAGTATGCTGATAAATTCAACAACCAGATTGTGGGTATCGACGCAGGCGCCGGAATCATGAAAACGGCGCAAGAGGCGATCAGCAAATACAACTTGAAATTACATCTGCTCTCATCGAGTGGACCGGCTATGACCTCAGCTCTGAAAAAAGCCATCGATCATCATGAGTGGATTGTTGTGACCGGTTGGAAACCTCATTGGATGTTCGCCAAATGGAACCTGAAATTTCTAAAACAGGATCCGGACAAAATCGTCTGGAAGAAAGGTAACATCCACATTTTCGGGCGCAAGAATCTTAAAAAGGATAAACCGGAATTGGCCCGGTTTCTATCTAATATGCATTTGACTGATCAGCAAATTTCAGGCCTGATGCTTAAAGAACGCAATTCGGACCAGCCGGAGGATACAGTCGCTCAACGGTGGATGCGGAATCATCCGAACGTAATTGACAGCTGGATTCCCAAAAACAATCAAACGGCAATGAAATAGAAAATGGTTAGTTAGTTGTTAGTTGTCCGTTGTTAGTTGATAGTTTTACAACCCTGTCATGGACTTCACCCGTGGCCGGGTTTTTTGTTACTGTTTACTGTTAGCTGTTAACTGTTCATTGTCTACTGATCACTGTTAACTGTTGACCTATATTGGTACTTTATGCTGCCAAACGATATACAGTAATTTTCATGTTGGATAGACAAAAGAGCTCTTAAGAGACCATTAGAAAAATTGGAGATTTTATGTCACAGGCATATTTCAAAATTGAAGAACCAAGTAATGAACCATATTTGTCTTACGCTCCGGGTACGCCCGAACGAAAGACTCTAAAAGAAAAACTGAAAGAATTACAGTCGAAGGTCATTGACATTCCAGCCATAATCGGCGGCAAAGAAGTAAAAACCGACCGCACCTTTGATGTGGTAATGCCCCACAATCATAAGCACAAACTTGGAACGGCTTACTACTGTGGCGAGAAAGAAGTTAAAATGGCCATTGAGGCTGCCCTTGAAGCACGCAAAAAATGGGCTGCCATGCCCTGGCAAGAGCGTGTTGCCATTTTCCGCAAAGCGGCCGATCTGCTGACCGGCCCATGGCGCTACACCATGAATGCAGCGACGATGCTGGGCCAGTCGAAGACGCCACATCAGTCTGAAATCGAAGCTGTGGGTGAGTTTTCCGATTTCCTGCGTTTCAATTCGTGGTACCTGGCCAAGGTTATGGCTGAGCAACCCTTTTCACCGGACAATACCTGGAATCGCACTGAATATCGCCCGCTGGAAGGATTCATATTTGCGGTAACGCCATTCAACTTCGTTGCCATCGGGGGTAATCTTCCGGCGTCACCTGCCATGGCGGGAAATGTTGCACTTTGGAAACCGGCTCCCGGCTCCCTTTATGCTAACTATTTCGTAATGAAACTCTTTCAGGAAGCCGGACTGCCCGACGGCGTAATAAACTTCCTGCCGGGTGAAGGGGCTGATGTGGGTGATCCCGTCCTAAATAGTCCGGAGCTCAGCGGGCTGCATTTTACCGGCTCAGTTCCCACATTCCAGCATCTCTGGAAACAGATCGGCCGGAACATCGATAAGTACAAATATTTCCCGCGAATTGTTGGCGAAACCGGTGGAAAAGACTTCATCTTTGTGCACAATTCCGCTGATGTCGATGCACTGGTTGTCGCCGCTTTGCGCGGAGCCTATGAATACCAGGGGCAAAAATGCTCTGCAGCTTCCCGGATGTACATTCCCAAATCAATTTGGGATGAGTTCAAAAATAAATTCATTCCCGAAGTAAAAAAGATCAAGACCGGTGACGTTGAGGATTTCAGCACATTCATGGGTGCTCTCATTGACAGAAAGGCTTTTGACAAAGTTACTGCTTACATCGATTACGCCAAAAAATCCGACGAGGCTGAGATCCTTGCCGGTGGAACCTATGATGACTCAAAAGGCTATTTCGTTGATCCGACAGTGGTACTCACTACCGATCCTCATTTCAAATTAATTGAGGAAGAGATCTTCGGTCCTGTAATGACTATTTACGTCTATGAGGACAAAGATTTCGAAGAAACGCTGCAATTGTGCGAATCCACTTCTCCATACGCCCTGACAGGAGCCATCTTCGGTCGTGATCGGTATGCCGTTCAACACATGAACGAAGTACTGACAAACGCTGCGGGCAACTTTTATATCAACGACAAGCCGACAGCGGCCATTGTCAATCAGCAACCATTCGGAGGTGCACGCAAATCCGGCACTAATGACAAAGCCGGAAGTATGCCACACATGTTACGCTGGCTCTCCATGCGCTCAATTAAAGAAACAATGAGCCCACCCAAGGACTGGACGTATCCGTACATGAAGAGTGAATAGTTTTACTTATTAAGACCTGCAGGGTGTAAAAACCCTTGCAGGTCTTGTGTAATTAGACTTCTTTTCGTTAAATGGACGGCCAATACTAATGAATGATTGATATTGGATGCCACGGTGAGAGTTAGGAGTGCGCCTTTCTGTTGAATCCCAACCAGTATGAGTCCACTCAGCGACGGTATCTCTCCGTGACGATTGATCTACTGGTTGTAGCATTCTTATTTTGGTGTTCTTAATGAATGGTTGTTGTGAGGTGGTGGATGCAGATTTTACCGTGCAATTCACTAAGAAAAAGGCTTCACACTCACTTGACCTCATATAGTCCAGACGTAAACTTTGTAAGGTTCTGTCTGCAGAAGTGTCCTTTTAGATAAAGAGAGATTTTCTAAAGACAGTGTCTATGAGCGACTTCAAGAGGCGATTCTTTTTCTGGACCGAACGACTCAACATAACACGCGGTGAGCGGCGATTCGTCGTTACAGCAATCGTCCTTTTCCTTATTACATGGTTTGCTGATATACTGATAACCCCTGTTCACACCGTCGATCCGGATGATTATAAATCCATCGATTCTCTGTATCAGCATTACGTTGAGCGCATCACCAAAAGAGATTCATTAATACAGCGTTACTATTACACATCCCTCGACGATTCAGAAAATATTGCATCCGGGTTACCGTTTGCTATACCGGGAGATGTACGTATTTCCCAAAGCAAGACGAAGACGCTACATACCCGTCCCGATAGTCAAAGCGTTGATGTAAATCATGCCGACTCGACTGCTCTGGTCAGTCTGCCGGGTATTGGTCCTATCATTGCAAAGAAAATCATAGATTACAGGACCAGTCACGGTCCGTTTCCCGATATGAAATCATTGAAAAAAGTGAGTGGAATAGGCGAAAAAAAGTTTGCGAAGATACTTCCGTATCTGACGCGTACGAGCCGGGCAAATATCAAATCGCAAGCAATCCCGATGAATCGGGACAAATAAATCTCAATACCAAATGATGAAAAATAACAAACATTAGCGCTACAATCCCGAAAGCTCTCGAGATTGGTCATTATTGAATTGTTATTTGGATTTTATTTGCGATTTCTGCATTGTGATTTGGATTTTCATGGAATAACCGCTCATCCAAACTTTATGTTAATTAATTTACGAGCTTATGGCAACCAACATCCTTTGGGCAGATGACGAGATAGACCAGTTACGTCCGCATATCATCTTCTTACAACAACGCGGTTTTGATGTGACACCGGTAACCAATGGTGAAGATGCCATTTCCATGGTGCGGGATGCCAAATTTGATCTGGTTTTTCTGGATGAACAGATGCCGGGTATGGATGGCTTACAGACCCTGGAGGAGTTGAAAAAAATTCAGCCAACTTTGCCTGTGATTATGATCACCAAGAGTGAAGAAGAGTCGATCATGGATGAAGCCATTGGCGCACAAATTTCCGACTACCTCATCAAACCGGTCAATCCCAATCAAATCATACTGGCTATCAAGAAAATTCTGGATCACCGTCGTCTGCGGGATGAGCGTTCTGCACAAAGTTACCTCAGCAGTTTCAATTCCATCTCGCAAAGAATGGTTGGACCGGTGGAATGGCACGATTGGATCGAGATTTATCAACAGCTTACCAGATGGGATATCGAACTGGAACGGGGTGAAGAAGCGTTGCGGCAGGTACTGACCGACCAGATCCAGCAGGCGAACCGGGAATTCGGAATATTCATCGAAAAAGAATATCCCTACTGGCTCCGCACTGATTTCCCGGAACGCCCCAAGCTCTCTCCGGATATCGTAAGTACCTACGTAAAACCCCATCTTGCAAAGAAAAAGGATCCAGTCATTTTTATCATCGTAGATTGTATGCGATACGATCAATGGCTGGTTTTTGAAAGACTTTTGCATCCTTACTACGACATTGACCTGGACTTTTACTTCTCAATTCTTCCAACAGCCACTCCTTATGCGCGTAACGCCATTTTTGCGGGAATGTTCCCATACGATATCGAAAAAAGGTACCCGGATCTATGGCGAAGCTCTGATGAGAATGAAAACTCGTTGAATAAATACGAAGAGGAATTCCTTGCGTACCAGGTTCAACAGCTTGGTTATTCTTTCAAACCAAAATATGAAAAGATTCTCCAGTCGGATGAAGGCAAGCGTCTGGCCGAACGGATTCAGAACTACCTGCAGACACCTCTGAGTGCTTTTGTTTTTAATTTCGTCGATACGCTGGTTCACTCGCGTTCGGATTCAGATGTATTGCGGGAAATCGCACCCGACGTCCCTGCATTCAGGAGTCTTACCCGTACATGGTTTGAACATTCGGCTCTGTTGCAGCTGCTACTGAACGTGGCCAAAAAAGATGTGACGATTGTCATTACCACAGATCACGGTTCGGTACGTGCCCTGCGGGATACCAAAGTGCTCGGCGACCGGTATGCATCCACAAGCCTCCGGTATAAATTCGGACGCAACCTGAAATGCGACAGGGATACAGCCATCTATGTCGAAAAACCGCAGGATTACAGGCTGCCCAGAGGAAGTGTTTCCACTAACTATATATTTGCGCGGGAAGATTACTACTTCGTTTACCCAACAAATTATCATCATTTCCAGAACAAGTATCATGATACCTTTCAACATGGTGGGGCTTCCATGGAGGAAATGATTCTTCCGGTTGCTACGTTGACACCCAAATGATTATTCCCGATGCCCGATGCCGGATGTAACCTGGTAACTCACATTCCTTTGGTATAGGCATCACCGTTATGGGTGATAAAGCTTTGTTATGGATACACCTAATTCAAAATTTAAAATTCAAAATTCAAAATTCACGAGTTGGCTGGGTACCGTACATCAATGTGATTCTGTTGAGGCTACCTATCATCTTGCTGCTAAGCTTGCAAAAATCTTGGTGGAAGGTGACGTTTTGTGCCTCGACGGACCTCTTGGTGCGGGGAAAACACATTTTGTTAAGGGACTGGCTGCCGCACTGGACATCGATCCCGTTACCGTGCATTCACCTACTTTTACTCTCATTCACGAGTATACGTCCGGCAGGTTACCTCTTTATCATTTCGATTTTTATCGCATAAAAGACTGGCGTGAAGCCCTCGATATAGGTGTAGAAGAATATTTTTACGGCGATGGAATCAGCTGCATCGAATGGCCGGATCGAATTACACGAATCTTACCGGAGAGTGCGTTATGGCTACACATTGAACCCGTTTCGGCTTCATCCCGTAAGATCTTCATACAGAAAGCATTTGAGAAGGAAAGTTGAATAAATAGTATATTCTTTGATCATGAAACAGATGAGAAAGAAATTACCATATCGACTCGATCGTCTTCCGGTGATTTACCCTTATCATCGCAGAGCGTCAAACGATCTCGGACTCGGCGATCTCGTTTATTACGGTCCGTGTCCGGAATTTTATGGCGTGGGAGAGATTGTCAGTATGGTCGAATCTTATTGCATCGTTGATTTCCGCGGAACCGGTATATTGGGTATTCATAAAGATGCCTTCGATTCAAGATACCTAATTCCCATTCACAAGCTTAATCTCTCTCACATTCTCAAGGATCGTTGATCTCCCTGAGTTTCTCAAATACAGATTGATTCGCCTCCCTGTCACGACCGATCAGCCAGAAAATAACGCTCAATATCGTCCCCGGATAAAAGGGTTCAATCCCCAGGTAAGATTCCGAATACGTTCCTTTAGAATGTATGGTCCCCAGCACCAACCAAATCAACGAAATACCGGTAGACAAGGCCATAAGTGGAACGATATATGGTTTTCTTAAACGAAATATCGGTAAATATATTCCTAAAACAGGAATTAATAATCCAGGAATCATCACAGAACCAATAACATACCACAACGAAATAACGCTTGGATAAAAATATATCAGGGCGATACTCAGAAATGCTGCTGCAATCACGCTAATGCGTGTCAGCAATACGCGTTTGTCTTTGGGAAACAGATTGGGAAACAGATCACGACCCAGACTCAGCCCGGCAATAAAGAGGTAACTATCCAGAGTCGACATGATTGTCGCCAAAAGTGCCACGTAGAACAGACCCCGAAAGCCCATAGGAAGTAATTTGTCGGCGAGATATGGATAAACCATAGCCGGCTTATCGATATGGCCGAGAATCAGAAAACCGTACATCGCGCAGGAGACTGTAAGAAAATCGAACACCATCCAGAAACAAACGGATATAAGGATCCCGTTTCGAGCCGTTTCCGGAGTCTTTGCTGCCGCAGCACGCTGATGAAAGCTTGGAGCTACAAAGGTCCAGAGCGCGATGAAAAACCAAACCAGAACGTATGGAATCGAATTTCCACCCGTAATATCACGGTATCGAGCAGGGACATTATGCCACATTTGGGGAAGGCTGCCGTAATGAAAT
>DATFNI010000009.1:0-6417 GCA_035266485.1 Balneolales bacterium | reverse complement strand
ATACCTGAGAGGTAAGTAGAATCGTTAAAACTATGAAAAGAAACCGTTTCATATCTCTCACCTTGAATTTGAATTGATTTATAACAGATTTCCTTAAATATTTACTTATGTGAGATAAGGAATGGAAGGATACAAGAATTTGTGCATTATTTAAATTAAGGGTTTTAAAGTAATTATCTCGTTTTGTAGATTATAGAAAATTAACAGATATCGAATGCTGTGGTTTACCGCGTCGATTTCATGAATTCTTCACATGAATTCATCAATTTGATCCACAGAAATTATCAAATAGTAGGGGTAGGATTTGTTTGTGTTCCGAATCTAACAAGTGGATAACCTATGCCTATTTCTCTAGAATAAGTCACACCCGTTGCGCTCATCATGAAGAATAAAATTATCAAAGACGAAGTAACTATACGCTTTGCCGGGGACTCCGGTGATGGCATGCAGTTAACAGGATCGCAGTTTACAAATACAACTGCGCTGGTTGGAAACGATCTCTCCACGTTTCCGGATTTTCCGGCCGAGATTCGTGCCCCGGCCGGAACCGTGCCCGGAGTTTCCGGATTCCAGATTCATTTTGGAAGCAAACCGATCTACACCCCAGGTGACCAATGTGATGTATTGGTTGCTATGAACGCGGCCGCATTGAAGGCTAACCTGTCTAATCTGCGTCCCGGAGGCGTCATTATTGCCAACACCAGTGGATTTGATAAACGGAATCTCGGTCTGGCGAAATACGAGGATGTCAACCCGCTGGAGGATGAGTCTCTTAAAGGTTATGAACTCTATGCCGTTGACATCTCTAAACTGACAAAGGAAAGTCTCAACGATTCAGGTCTTTCTTCCAAGGATGTTGAGAGATGCAAGAACATGTTTGTTCTTGGAGCTCTTTACTGGATGTACAGCCGCCCGTTGGAACCGACAATCTCATTCCTCGAGCGGAAGTTTGCCAAACATCCGGAAGTTGCCGATGCTAATATTAAGGCATTGAAAGATGGACATACCTTCGGTGAAGCTACCGAGATATTTTCCGTTCGTTATGAAATTCAGCAGGCCCAGCTGCCGGCGGGAAAGTATCGGAACATAACCGGTAATAAAGCAACAGTTCTGGGACTTGTGGCTGCAGCCCAGAAGGCCAGGCTTCCGTTATTTTACGGATCATATCCGATCACCCCCGCATCAGACATCCTGCACGGACTGGCCGCTCTGAAGAATTACGGTGTGCGCACCTATCAGGCAGAAGATGAGATAGCAGCTGTAACTTCAGCTATTGGAGCAGCTTTCGGTGGTAACCTGGCTGTTACCGGTAGCTCTGGTCCTGGTATTGCCCTCAAAGGTGAGGCGATCGGACTTGCTACTATGCTGGAATTACCGATGGTGATCTTAAATGTTCAGCGAAGTGGTCCGTCGACAGGTATGCCTACCAAGACCGAACAAGCTGATTTGTTGCAGGCTTTTTACGGCCGCAACGGGGAATGTCCTATTGCCATTGTTGCCGCACGCTCTCCGTCCGATAGTTTTATGATGGCATATGAGGCATGCCGTATTGCGCTGACGCATATGATACCGGTCCTGTTTCTGTCTGACGGATATCTTGGAAATGGATCGGAGCCATGGCGTTTCCCGCAAAGTGAGGATCTGCCCGCCATAAAAGTGTCGTTTGACGCACCACGTCACGGCGATGACCTTGATCCTTATAAACCCTATGTGAGAGACGAAAATTACGTGCGTCCATGGGCCATTCCGGGCACGCAGGGTCTGGCGCACCGTGTAGGCGGACTTGAAAAACAAAACGAGACGGGTAATGTGTCGTATGATCCACAAAACCATGAGCTGATGACGAAACTGCGGGAAGCCAAACGCGACAAGATTGCCGATGATATCCCGCTGCAGGATGTCGACAACGGATCCGATCATGGCCGGCTTCTGGTCTTAAGCTGGGGATCGACCTATGGAACCATCAAATCAGCCGTTCAACAATCCCGGGGCGACGGTTATGACGTATCGCATGTGCATTTGCGTTACCTCAGTCCGTTTCCGCGAAACCTGGAGTATCTGCTGAAAGGTTTTGACAAAATTCTGGTTCCTGAGATCAACAACGGTCAGCTTATCAAAGTAATCCGCGACACCTATCTGATTCCGGCAATCGGATTCAATAAGATTCAGGGCATTCCCTTTCACGTTGGTGAAGTGAAAGCCAAAATCCGGGAATTGCTTGATTAAAATGGGAATCATCATCGTAAGATCAGAATAAAGATAATTATGGAAGCTAAAAAAATGTTTGAAAGTGATCTTTTCACTGTACTTGAAAAAGCAGATGCGGTCATTCCCGACTATTCAAGCAAGGATTTCTCGTCGGATCAGGATGTTCGCTGGTGCCCCGGATGTGGCGACTACACCATCCTGAAACAGGTCCAAAACCTGATGCCCAAACTGGGTATCAACCGTGAAGACATGGTTTTCATCTCGGGGATCGGCTGTTCTTCCCGTTTCCCGTATTATATGAATACGTATGGAATGCACTCCATCCATGGGCGTGCACCGGCCATCGCATCGGGATTGAAGGCTATCCGTCCGGATCTGAGCGTTTGGATTATTAGCGGCGACGGTGATTCGCTGTCCATCGGAACCAACCACTTCACCCACCTGCTACGCCGCAACTTCAATGTTAACCTTCTGCTCTTCAATAACGAAATTTACGGGTTGACAAAGGGGCAATACTCGCCGACTTCACACGAAGGCAGCGTAACCAAGTCCACGCCTGTCGGGTCGATCGATCATCCGTTCAATCCCCTGGCCGTTGCACTTGGTTCCGACGGTACCTTTGTGGCGCGCGCTATGGATCGTGACCCTAAGTTTCTGCAGGATATGCTGGAGCGTTCCTGGAAGCACAAGGGAACATCCATGCTTGAGATCTATCAGAATTGTATCGTGTTTAACGATGGCGCCTTTGAGATGTTTACAGATAAGAAGTCGCGTCCTGTCGAAACCATCTACCTGGAGCAAGGAAAACCATTGATCTTTGGTGATAATAACGATAAAGGAATTCGACTTGACGGATTGAAACCTCAGGTTGTGGACCTGAATGACGGCAATTATTCGCAGGACGATCTTTGGATCCACGACGAACAGGATGCTATTAAAGCGTACATTTTGGCCCGCTTTTTCGATGACCCCCATCGGGATGGACACCTGCCACGTCCGTTTGGCGTTTTCTATGATGTCCAGCGGCCGACCTATGATGACCTGTTGAATCAACAAGTACAGTCCGTCATTTCTCAAAAAGGTAAAGGCGATCTGGATGAGCTGCTTCGCGGAAGCGAAACCTGGGAAATCCGGTAAGAAAGGACCTTAGACTTTAGATTGGAGATTTTAGACCAGACGTTAGATAATTAATTCTAACGTCTGGTCTCTAAAGTCTTATGTCTTAGTTCTAATTCTGCCGGCCCATGTTTCCCATATTGGGGATATTCATCTTATTGTATCCTGAGGGAACTTCGAAGAGGCTGGAACTCAGATCTTTCTCCTCAATCTTTGTAGCCACCATCGACATTTCAGTACTGCCGTCCTTCTTCGTTACGACGACTTTAAGCGGAAAAAATCCCTGCGACATCATATCCTTTATCCATTGAGGCTGTCTGCCTCCTCCGGGCATGCCGCTCATACTTCCAGGCATCATAAAGTTGCCGAATCCTTTGGCATTCCAGAGATCTACCGTGCCTCCATCTTCGTCGTTGATTCTCCAATGATCACATTTATGGCCTAAAATGACTTCGGTATCACCAACTTTGACCGGTTTTTCCCCGTCATCGGCTTTACCATTATCCCCTGTCGAATCAACAGGGGACATTTGCATCTGCATATACATCTTCATCTGAGGGATGAGGGTGATCATCTCTCTTTTGCCACCATCAATGATGAAGGCTGCCTTACCCATTTGAGCTTGCGCCGGCATTTCCATTTCCATTCGCGCTTTATCGCCTTTCAGGTAGTAAGTGAAGCTGTTGGGACTATTTCCCTGTGCGTCAAGTTTAAATGTCACGATACCCTGGAATGTTTTTTGTGCGAATAATTGGGCCGGTAGAAAAAGCGCACTGCTTACGAGTGTCAACAACAACAATTGCTTTGAAAAGGATGATCTTATTCTAAGTTTCATGGAAGCTCCCTCCAAGTAGTATGATACCCTGTTATTAGTGATGAGTGTAAAACACAAATAAATACAAAATTACCGGAATAAAAAACAGGTGCTCCGAAGAAATCCGCATCGGGAATGATACAGATGCAGAACTGTTATTTGAAAACAGAAGGTTTTATCAACAGTTTTCTATTTCACCATCCATATTAATATTCAGATATACAGAACATGAGAATTGCGATTATTTCAGATACCCACGATCACGTTCCAAACATTAAGAAGGCCGTTGAAATAATGAAAGATCAGGGTGTCGGTCTGGTTATTCATGCCGGTGACTTCTGCAGTCCGTTTGCGGTTTTACCGTTTAAAGGTCTGAATCTGGCAGGTGTCTTCGGAAACAACGATGGGGATGTTTATCGCATCATGGATAAGTTCAGTAATATTGGTGCCACTCATGCCGGTGAGTTCCTGGATTTTAAGGAGGACGGCTTACGTTTTGCCGTCTATCATGGAACACAGCCCGGCATCACTGATGCACTGGTGAAGTGCGCGACATATGATGTGGTGATCTCAGGCCATACCCATGAAAAGGTGCTCAAAAAGGAGGGGAAAACCACCTTCATCAATCCCGGATCGGCTCACGGATTTGATAAAGAAGCAACCTTTGTCATCTTCGACACCGCAACGAGGGAGGCTGAATATTATACGATAGAATAGATCTTAGATATTAGATCAAAGACGTTAGAAAAGACAACCCGTCGTTGCCTGATTGGCATCTAACGTCTTCTTTGTCTAAAGTCTAAAGTCTAAAGTCTCGTTCAAAACTTGTCTTCAAGCACCATGCAGACAGCATTGGTGAATGTGGTGGTTGTCCCCTTCCCACCGATGTCACGGGTACATGCATCTTTGTGATTGGCAAGTACTTCCATAACGGCAAAACGAACACGGTCGGCCACTTCCTGTTCCCCGATATGTTCCATCATCATGATGGCTGAGAACAGAAGAGCGATGGGATTGGCCAGGTTTTTGCCTGCAATATCCGGCGCTGATCCGTGCACAGCTTCGAACATGGCATATTCGTCACCAATGTTGGCTGCACCGGTAACGCCCAGACCGCCAACGAGACCAGATGCTAGGTCAGACAAAATATCGCCAAAAAGGTTCGTCGTCACCATGATATCAAACCGCTCGGGATGGATCACCATCTGCATGGCCGTGTTATCGACGATCAGGTCTTCAAATTTGATATCCGGATAGTCAGGTGCTAATTGCCGGCCCACCTCGAGAAACAACCCGCTTGTCATTTTCAGGATATTGGCCTTGTGGATGAGTGTTACTTTTTCCCGTCCTTGTTTTTGAGCATACTCAAATGCTGCACGGATGATCCGTTCGCTTGCCTCACGGGTTACAACGGCAATACTCTCGGCTTTTTGCTTGCCTTCCCCGATCCATCGTTCTTCCCCGATGTAGAGGCCTTGTGTGTTTTCACGGAACATGACCAGATCAACATAAGTAAAGGGCCCCGGTACATTCGGGAGGGTCTTGGCTGGACGAATATTTGCATACAGGTTGAATTCTTTGCGCAGGGCAACGTTTACAGAGCGAAATCCGGTACCGACGGGAGTCGTAAGCGGTCCCTTTAAAGCGATTTTATGTTTGCGGATGAGTTCCAGAACTTCATCGGGCAGAGGGTTACCTTTTTTCTCATAGGCGGTTTCTCCGGCAATGGTTTCGACCCAGTTTATATCAGCAGAAGCGGTATCTAATATTTTTGTTACACTTGCGGTGATTTCCGGGCCGATGCCGTCGCCCGGTATTAAGACTATATCATGCATGGGTGGGAATATTCATGTTTTTAAAAAAATCTTTCAACTCTTTTTATAAAGTATTAGCGCCGCCAAAATACGAAATTCACCAACTACAAGCAGTGAATTTCAAGGACAACTTTGTGCTAAGGCTGCTGCCTCTTGCAGTGATCCAAAACAAGAATCATATCCTGATAAATGATAGTCTGCAGGAGACAATTCATTATCTGATTACTGTGAGTTCAGCCTGATGGTCAAAGGCCGGTCTGTCGTCATATTAGGAGCCTAAGATTAGCAGAACAATTTTTACGGATGATTTGTAAACAAAAAGCCTGAGCCGAAGAATCGGCCCAGACTTCATTATCCCGGGAAAACATCACTACAGATGTCAGCTAAAGATCAGAATGAACGTAATACTATATCTTTTTCAGCTTGATTTGCAGTAATCTTGCCATTATTCAGCTTCTCGAGAAT
>DATFNI010000008.1:0-5602 GCA_035266485.1 Balneolales bacterium | reverse complement strand
GCGGTGATACAGGCCTTTGCCTATCTGAAACAGGATTGTCCGGTGATGTTTTTTCCCGAAGGAACCCGCACAACCGACGGCCGCGTTCATCGTTTCTCTGATGGCGCCTTTCTGCTTGCCATCAAGTCAGGTGCTCCGGTACTTCCTATGGCTATTGAAGGCTCCCGGGAATGTCTTCCAAAAAACAGCTGGCGATTCGGCCAGCTCAATAATATCCGTATCAAAGTTATGGAACCGGTGGAGACAAAAGGAATGTCAAAGAAGGACATACCGATGCTGCGCGACCGTATACGGGAACAAATCATGGAACAAATCGCTGAATGGCGCGGAACTGAACCCGGAGAAGTTGACGGGTTTCAAAAAGATTAACCGACAAAACGCCCGAGGATTTGACTGGGCGTTCACGCCGGTAATCTTACAACGGACAGATCATCGTATAATCTTTGAATATTTCGTACCAGTCCGGGTCATCCGGGTCTACATCCCTTGGCACATAATCAGGCAACTGATACGTTCGATACCACTCCCGATTCTTTTCTGCAAGTTTATATGTGGAACCACCCCTGGCTATACGGAAATCCTCGCCAGGGAAGAAACCCGCTTTCTCCCAGATGGGCTTTGGCGGCTTCGGCGAAATGAGCCATTGATACTGGGCTCTTCCTGAGAAGACACAACCAAAAGCCACGATCTTCCTCCATCCCCGCGAACGGGCCCATTCCTTCAGATATTCCAATAAATGTACAGAAAGATGTGAACCCCGGTACTTCTCCTTTACAACTAAACAATTCACATGGAGGACAGGCTTTGCCTGTACCGGCGGATAGTCGATATCATCCAGATGCTTCATTGCCTCGTCGATCTGTTCATCGCTGCACATATCATAACGAGCAACCCATTCAGGAAAAAAACTCACAAAGCCAACCACCAGATCCTTGTCCATGGCAAGAATCGTATTGGTTCCATAACATTCAATCATCTTCTCTGTTAACGTCCGGAATTTAACGGTCGGCGCCATCTCCCCGGCTACTCTCATATCACAATTTATCGGGCAACGCCCTTGTCCCCCCGGGATAATGAAGGACTTATCCATAGGCTTGATTTGAATAGTCCTTCCATCTTCTAACTTGATCTCTATCATAATGTTACTCTACCGATATATTAATGCATCCAGGGACCTCCTGTGTCCCGGTGCTTTACATTCAATCACCATGTGAAGCCGTGCGGCTTTGCTCCCTTACGATGACTGATCATCAAAGTTTTCACCTCCAATGGTTTAAGGTAAACCATCATATCGATATTAGCTTCTCAATTTGAAAAACTTTATAACACATATTTGTCATTTCCCATGATGAATTGGAGCACTTGCGTATGGGTGCCTCATCCTTTTATCGCTTCTTTTATTCCTTCGGGATACGCAGTAGCTTGCATGCCGAAACGATTTTCAAACTTGCTGCTGTCAAATACGTAATCCCTGTCATACTGGTACATCATCTCAACCATCTCTCTCATGACTGGGATAAACAAACCGATCACCCTGATCGTGAATTTTGATAATATCTGGTATCTGGGTTGAACTCCGAGTACTTTTGCAATCGCTTCGATCCATTCCTTACCTGTATATGGATCCGGGGCAGTCGGCAAATGCCAGACTTGATTGTACGCATCTTCGGTGTTTCCCAACAGTGCCGTTGCCTTACCGGCATCCGGGGTATAGGTGTATGAGTGTTGAAAGGTGATTCCTCCCATCCATTTAGCTTTTTCCCCATTTCTCAATGGTTTGATCACCGTTTCGTAAAGAACACTGGTTTTCTGTATGCCGGGACCGTAAAAATCGGCTGCCCGTGCAATCAGAGCGGTCAGTTTGCCGGCTTCTATTTCATCCATGATCATTTGGACGATTTCAGCCCGTATCTTTCCTTTTTTACTGGATGGATTGACCGGTGTATTCTCCGTCATCCCATTCAGATAATTTGGATCATACATGTAGATGTTATCGAAAAACACCAGTTTGACTTTGTGCTTTTCACAGGCGTTGATCACGTTTCTCATGAGCGACGGCCATTTTTCCCTCCACACTTTGATATTGTATGGCAAACCGGCCGTCAGGTACGCGACCGATGAACCTGCTACTGCTTTATGCACGTCCGACGGATTTGTCAGGTCTGCTGCGATCAGCTCATCGGTTTCGCTAACTTTTTTTGGATGCCGGCTCACCAGCCTGATTTCTGTCGTGTATTCTTTTAAAGCTTTCGCCAGTTCAATGCCTATAGCTCCTCCGGAGCCCAAAATAGTCTGCATAGTATTCCCTCTTTGATTATCTCCACCATATGTATGAATAGTCGGGAGGTATTTCAAAAAAAACAATAACTATTCCACTACCGGGTGTCGTCAGACAGACGATACCGGTTGTTATTTTGGGAATAGGTAAAACAAAAGGATGAATGGTGGTTTCCCGTAACCCGTTGCCATTTGCAGCATTCAACCAAGAAGCTGTGAGCACGCCCCGGTTGGAAGAATATCCTGCCTGGTAATAAGGAACTCTATGAATTCGGATCGATCAATTGACCAAATGACCGATTTGCAAAGTGACTTCGGGCTTAAAATCGTTATTCGCAAATCGGTTCACCGGAAATCAAACGGCGATAATGTCATCCCCAGTGAATGGGAATCACGATTCAATGGGAAAACGCCGTCGGTTTTTAACAGTCAGCGTGATATCCTTGACGTGGATCTGCGTCGATTATGACGGTTCCTGTTTCGGTTGCCGTTACCATTTCTCGAACTGAAAGATCGCGACTTTTGCGTATTTGCGGCGGCAGCCAGTTGATCTGCACCGCCATCATTCTGAAACGGGTGGTCGGCAACAACGGGTATTTTCTGATCGATCAGCTTCTGGATGTCGCGAAGATACGCTTTTTCCTCCGTATCGCAGAAAGAGAGCGCCGTGCCGCTGGCACCGGCCCGGCCTGTCCGGCCGATACGATGGACATAGGTTTCGGGTACATTCGGCAGATCGTAATTAATAACGTGCGATAACTCTTCCACATCGATACCACGGGCGGCGATGTCTGTTGCAACCAGAACATTCGTGCGTCCATTCTTGAAATGGCCCAGTGCCCGTTGCCGCGCATTCTGGGATTTATTGCCATGGATGGCGTTAGCCTCGATGCCCGCCTTCCCCAGCATTCGCACGATCTTGTCGGCCCCATGTTTGGTCCGGGAAAAAACGAGTGTTGAATCGAAGCCCTCCGATTGCAGAAGATGAACAAGAAGTTTTGATTTTCCGCTCTTGTTCACGAAATACACGGCCTGATCCACCTTCTCAGCGGTAGTCTGTTTCGGTTGAATAACGACCTTCTCCGGGTTGCCCAGGATCTTGCGCGACAGGGCCACAATATCGGATGGCATGGTTGCCGAGAAAAACAGAGACTGTCGCTGTTTCGGCAATTGATTGATAATCTTTCGGATGTCGTGGATGAAACCCATATCAAGCATCCGGTCGGCTTCGTCGAGCACGAAGTACTCGATGTCGCGCAGGGTGATAAAACCCTGATCCATCAGGTCCAGCAGTCGTCCCGGCGTAGCAACCAGGATATCTACACCCTTACGGAGCGCGTGTGTCTGTGATCCTTGCTTCACCCCGCCAAAAATAACAGTATTTCTGATCCCGGTAAATTTCGCGTAAGCAGTAATGCTCTCTCCAATCTGGATCGCCAGTTCGCGGGTCGGAGTGACAATAAGCGACCGGACCCTGCGTGGCCCGTTCGTGTGTTGCCTGCTGTTATACAGGTGCTGCAGAATAGGGATGGAAAAAGCGGCTGTTTTGCCCGTGCCCGTCTGAGCACAGCCAAGGAGATCTTTTTTGTGCAACAGAATGGGAATAGACTGTTCCTGGATGGGGGTGGGATGGGTATAGCCTTCGGCCCGGAGGGCTTTCAGGATGGGCTCGATAATGCCCAAATCAGTAAATGTCATATAAAAAATTGGGTAAAAACTTTAATGATAAGTGAAATTCTTGTAATAAGATTATTTTTGTGACCAACAGACTTAGAGTGGTATACGTCGTGGCTTTACTGAATCCATCTGGCCTGCCCGTCTTTCACTTTGGCAGAAAACTGGTTGTATGATTAATCCTTTCCCCTCATTCCCTGCATGTTGCCACAACATTTGGTAAGATAACCTATTTAGGAGGACTTTAGTATCTATAGCCGCTGATTAATGGATTTATTTCTCAGGTTATTTATCAATACGTGTTTTGGTGATATCGTAAACTACTCCGGTTTTGCGCATGATGATCACCCCTTATAGAGGCTAATTGATAAATAGGAGCGATTTTTGGGATAATTTTACCCTTTGAAAAAATCCATGGTGAAGATAGTGGGCATTTTTAAAAATGGCAGTATTATTCCCTGCAAGATTTTGATCACGGTTATTCAACCTGAATTGTTGGATGAAACGAGCATCAAACCCATACACCAACTGTCATTCTCTGAGGCCCGGTCGGGCATTATCAGTCCGGGAACAGACACATTGGGCCGATCCCGACGCCTCGGGACGTTTAACATTCAGAAACGATTGTTGAGCGATACGAGTAGCCGAATTATTAATTCCGTATCACGTTATTGAAACCCAAACACCTAATCATATTCCTCTTGCTCGGAGCCATATGGAGTTCCTCCTTCATGTGGATCAAGATATCCCTGCGGGAGATAGGCCCGATATCATTGGTCGCGTATCGGGTCTTGTTCGGACTGATATTCGGCCTCCTGGTCATATCCGTGCGGCGTGTTAAGCTGCCGCGCGACTTCCGGACCTGGATTCCTCCTCTTGTGCTGGGCATCACGAACTTTGCCGCCCCATTCTTCCTGATCTCCTGGGGCGAGCGCTCGGTCGACTCGTCGGTGGCCGCCATCCTGGATTCCATGGTGCCCCTGTTTACGATATTCATCGCCCACTTTATGTTGAGTGATGACCGGATGACGAAGTCTAGAATACTGGGTCTGCTCCTTGGTTTTGGCGGTGTAGTGGTGCTGCTCAGCAAAAATATCGGCGTTTCACATAGCGCGTTGCTTGGTCAGGCGGCGGTCGTGCTCGCAGCTATCTGTTATGCCTGCAGCGGCGTCTATGCCCGTCGAACCACCCAAAACCTGCCTGGTATCCTTCGAAGTACCGGCCCCCTGCTTTCGGCATCAGCGATCATGTGGATGGCGGTGTTCACAACCGAACACCCGGTGCAGGTACCTGCACTGCGGCTAACATGGATCGCACTGTTGTTTATGGGCGTGATCGGATCCGGCGTCGCCTTCACCCTGTCGTATTATCTGATTCACGAAATCGGTCCGACGCGCACAAGCATGGTCTCGTATATCTTCCCGCTCGGAGGGGTGCTGCTCGGCGTCATCTTCCTGCACGAACACGTGACCTGGCAGCTGATCATCGGCGGAATTTTGATCATCGCCAGTCTCGTAGTGGTGAACCAGCAACCGGTAGAAAATGCCATTCCAGGTCCCGAGGCACTGGTCGTTGAAAAGAGCCGGGGAGATGAAGTGAGGATGTCATCCTGATGCTGTTTTGCTTGCAAAACGGCGTAGGATCTCGTGCA
>DATFNI010000007.1:0-7957 GCA_035266485.1 Balneolales bacterium | reverse complement strand
GACATTAACAGCGAAATAGTCAAGTTGAGTAAGAACACTCCAGTCAATCGCACTGGTTGGCAGGTTGCCACCGTTATTACCTGGGACTAAGTGATTGTAACTAAATAAATAAGCGGTTATCCACATATTTGTTCCAGAAGTACCACCGTTTGATTGGCCTGATTTCGTAGAAAAATCCCATATATCAGACCATACAGGATTACCGGATGAAACTATTGGTTTGACCTTCCAAAAATATTGTTGCGCTTTCGCCAATCCGCTGACTTGATATGATTCAGCCTGAACAGTCGTGTCGAGGTAAATGCTGGAGAAATCATTTTTTGTTGATATTTGCAGTTCATATCCGGTCCCATTTGTGACTTTGGACCATTGAAGGGTTACCGTTGTGGGTTGGTTTGCAGTTCCGTTGGCGGGACTTGTCAGTGTTGTTCTGTAAGTGTTGGCAGTATCCTGGCTTGATAATGTTGTGAATTGCCTGATATTCGACCAGGGACCCCATGTTAACCCGGACACAGCCCTCACCTTCCAGTTGTAGGTGCTGTCGTGTTGGAGGTCAATGATTTTCAAAGAAGTCGAATCGGTCACACTGTCGACCAGTATGGAGTGGAATTGTTGATCTTTGGAGATTTGAACCCTGTATTTGGTGGCTCCTTTAACTTTATCCCATGAAAGTGTTGGATTGACGAGTTGGTTTGTTGCCCCATCAGGCGGGGAGACGAGAACGGGCTTATTCGGCTTGGAACTGCTGGATGCCGGATTCAAAATGTTTTTACAATGAACGAAAACAAGGGCAAGGATACTGGTCAAAATTATTTTTCTTTTCATAATGCGGCTCTTTGTGATATAGAAATAATCGGTGACTAAACAGACCAATTCTTTCACTTACCCGGACTATCTCCTATCTGCTTTGCTTAGCATGGATAAATGCTTGAATGGCTTTTTTACAACGATTAATGGCAACATCAGCCAATGTTGCTGTTGATAAGTCTTTAATTGCTACAGGCAATAATGAAATCAGGCAGGTTACTATATTGGCGTTCAGGATAAACCTGCAGTAATGTTGAGTAGCAGATGTGAGAATAGCGAGCATACTCTATCGTTTGTATCTCTTTTAACCAGGTGAAGTTGAATTGGTGAGATACGCCGCGAAAGATATATAATAATAGATGCTATAAATGTTAATAACGGGGTGGCAGATAGTTATTTAATGGGGTGAGGTACATGCTTTAAACAGGAAGAATACAGAGCATGGAAGGATATATTTTTGAGATAACCTCAGGTATTCGTTCGCTGAATCTGCATTATCCATTTATCCACGAGGTTGATCAGCTAAAGTTAAAGTTACAGTTATGGTCCTGATCGAAGGATATTCAACACAACTTCTTACTGGCAATTTCTTTCCTAAACTTATCATTAAATTCAACGATAATTCAGGTATGGAAACACTGGTTCTACTGTAAATTTGCGATATTTTGCACGCAATCGGCATATTGTGTATTCAGACATCTATCTCTTAAAATTAGTCTCTTGGATACATTCTGTTTTTTTGAAGGGATTAAACAATTTTTCAGTTTGTTCGGGATAGGGGAAAACCGGTATTCCTTGTCGATAATAGAAAGATACCGTGTAATTCCTTTAAAGATTTATGCAGGAAACTAAAAGACGGCACTGTTGGTGTAATCCGCGGTTCCTTATCAAAGGTTCTGCAATGTGGTCCTATTTTTTAGGAGCAATACTATTCCTATCTCTGTTTTCTGCCTGCAATGATCACAATGGTGGCAATCCGCAAGTCCTGCCTGATACCCTGACCACATTTCAGCAATTGGGAAAGGCGGTTCAGGGCGATTCATTGAACGGTCGTCCCGTGCACATCAAGGGGGTGGTAACGTTCTACTATCCCACATGGAATTTGCTGTTTGCGCAGGACAATACGCATGCCTTTTTTATCAACCCCACCGGAATTCATAAGCAACTAGAGGTGGGGGATTATGTGGATTTTCGTGGATTCCCGGGGACTTGGTCAACAGGTATTGATAGTTTACAAGTCCGGGTGCTGGGTACCACATCTCTTCCCAAACCTTTGAAACTGCCGATTGGGAATCTGGGGCAAAACAACCTGGATCAATGGGTAGAAGTAAGCGGTATTGTTCACAAGGCGAATATGGATCAGAAGTTTTTGGTCCTGGATATAGCGAATAAAACAAATCATCTGACTGTACGCATCTCAGACCGCGAGAACATCGAGCCAAATTTACTCATTGGATCGAGAATCACTGTTCGTGGAGCATGTGCGTATCTATTTGATGCCAATGGGGTGCAAACAGGGCTTCAGCTTTTTGTGCCTGGCATGAAGCAAGTACATGTTGATGACAGGGCTTTACCTGAGTCGGCGCTGCCTGTAAAAACTATCGGGTCGTTGTCATCGGTGGATGTCGGCCGCCGGGTAAGACTGAAGGGTACGGCCAAGTATCAAAATGTAGGCAAGTCCCTGGTGATCAAGGATGCTACAGGTGCGATACAGGTGCATTCTCCGGATATCGTTGCCGTTTCTCCGCGCGATAGTATTCAGGTAACAGGATTTGTGAGCAACAGGCAATCAGAACTCTACCTGGTAGACAGCGATGTAAAAAAAATCGAATCGAAAACAACCTCGCAGGACGTTAATCTTCCGTTACTCAAATCTGTGTCGGAGATCAGGCGGCTCACCTACAGTGAGTCGAAGAGAGGGTATCCGGTCCGGTTTCGGTCTGTCGTAACCTATGTTGACCCTGTTTGGCAGTTGTTGTTTGTACAGGACAAAACCGGTGGAATATATATTACCTCATACAAAATAGAACCGGGTCATTTTAAAATCGGCGAGCGAGTCGAAGTTAAAGGAGTCACCGATCCGGGCGGTTTTGCACCCAACATCAGTAAAGCAACGATACAACTGCTTGGCACCGGAGAACTTCCACCCGATCCGGATTTGCCGCTATCAGATATCTTGTCCGGCAGAGAAGATGCCCAGTGGATTGGAATAACCGGTATACTGAAAGCTGTAAAAAAGGATTCCAACGGAGAGCTCTTTTTAACAATAAATACCGGTCCTGAGGACATCGAGGCGCAGATTCCTCCTAATCTGTCGGAAGGTAAAGAAGGACAAAATCTGATAGGTTCAAAAGTATGTGTATCCGGTGTGTGTGCGACTATCACAAATAGCCGGGGACAATTCGTAGATATCAAAATGTTTGTGCCTGGCTGGCAGTGTGTCAGGATGTTGCAAAAGAGTGTCCCTGATCCGTTTACATTGCAGCTACAATCAATAAGCTCTCTTTTACATTTTTCCATTAATCAGAGACACAATCACCTGGTACACGTGAAAGGCATTCTGAATTGGCAAGATCCGGATGACAATTTGTATATCCAGGATGAAACCGGAACGGCTTATGTCAAAACGGATCAGAAAAAGCATCTGCAAATTGGTGACAGTGTTGATGTGATCGGCTTTGAGGCAGCAGGTGATTACAATCCGATTATAGAAGATGCCCGGTTTCGGCGATCCGGAAATGGAACACTGCCCAAACCTATGATCGTGGATAAAAATAACCCGCTGAATGCAAGTTTGGATGCCGGCCTTGTAAGTGTCCAGGCTAAGTTATTGAATAGCGTAGCGATTGCAAATGAAGAGGTATTCACCATGGAATTGGGAGATATGCTCTTTAATGCCTATCTGCAAACTTCCGATCTTCCGGGATGGATTAAATCTGTTCGAAAAGGAAGCAGGTTACAGCTTACCGGGATCTACAGTGTGAAGACGGAATTGCTTAACGGGAATATCACCCCCCGTTCTTTCCGGTTGCTGCTACGTAATCCGAGAGACATCGTACTGATAAAAAATGCTCCCTGGTGGAACTGGAAGTATACGATGGGGGTACTGAGTATTCTTTTGGGACTGTTTCTGAGCGTCCTGTTATGGGTAATCTTGCTGAGGCGAAAGGTCCGCGAGCAAACACTCGTGATCAACGAAAAGCTCACAACTGAGGAGCATCTCAAGAAACAAGCTGAGGCTGCCAACCGGGCAAAGAGTGAATTTCTGGCCAACATGAGTCACGAAATCAGAACGCCGATGAACGGTGTCATGGGGATGATTGAATTGGCTTTGGATACGCCCCTGACACCGGAACAGAAAGAATACCTGGGGATGGCCGAAACCTCAGCCCATACCCTGCTGTCGATTATTAACGATGTTCTGGACTTCTCTAAGATTGAAGCCGGCAAGCTGGATCTGGAGCAAACCTCATTCAATCTGCGCGACCTGGTAGGCTCGACGATGAAGACCCTGGCCTGGAGGGCTTATGACAAAGGTCTTGAACTGGCCGTTGATATCGATGAGAAGGTTCCGGAATGCGTCATCGGGGATCCGGTTCGGCTGAATCAGATCCTGATTAATCTTGCCGGTAATGCCGTAAAGTTTACGGAGGTTGGAGAAGTGATTGTCCGGGTTGATACATCCGAGATGGACGAGCCGATACAAGAAGATCCGAATGTCCGGTTACATTTCACCGTACGGGATACGGGTATAGGCATATCCGAGGATCAACAGAAACGAATCTTCCGGGCTTTCGAGCAGGCCGATATGTCAACGACAAGGAAATACGGGGGGACGGGGTTAGGCCTTGTGATATCTTCGCGTCTTGTGCAGTTGATGGGTGGTGAAATCTGGATGGAAAGCGAAGCCGGGACCGGAAGCACCTTCCACTTCACAATATCTTTTGGAATTGACACGGAGGAGTCATCACAGCCGGTTCTGCACTTGCCCCCTTCCCATGAGGGACTGAATGTTCTGGTCGTCGACGATAATGCGACGAATCTGCGCATACTCGAACGTGCGTTGAAAAACTGGGGGATGGAACCGATCCTTGCAATAGACGGATTTGATGCTATCAGGCAAATAGAAGAAACGCGGGAAATCAGGAATGTACCATTTCCACTGATTCTGCTCGATTATCACATGCCCGGTATGGATGGTCTGGAAGTGGCTGAGAAAATTCGTGATTGGTGGGGAAGCGACAAGGTTGCCATACTTTTGCTATCATCTGTAATACCACAGGGGCTTTCTAAAAAACTGAAGGACCTGGATGTTTCCACAAATTTGATGAAACCAATTATCCAGTCTGATTTGTATGAAAAAGTAATGCAGGTTTTGGGTCGTAAGCCGGACGGGAAAGAGAAAATTAGGGTTGAAGAAGACGGAGTCATGCTTGGGGGGCTAACCAGTACACTCCGAATCCTTTTGGCAGAAGACAACAAGGTCAATCAAACATTCACCGTTCGTACTCTAGAGAAACATGGACATTCAGTGGATGTGGTAGAAAATGGAAAAGAGGCACTTGAGTCGTATCAATCCGGTAAATATGATCTCATATTGATGGATGTAGAGATGCCGGATATGAATGGTTATGAAGCAACCCGGCGGATCCGAAAAATAGAGAAAGGAAAAGATCAACATGTTCCGATTATTGCACTAACGGCAAGAGCCATCAAAGGTGATCGGGAGAAGTGCTTTGAAGCAGGTATGGATGATTATCTGCCGAAGCCTATCCGGACCCGGGACTTGTACGAATCAATATCGCGAATTTTTACGGGTCCGTCTACTAATAGTGAGGGCGAAAAAGTGGAACAACCGGGATTAAATGACGGCCGGTCAGACCAACAGGAAATACCATTCGATCGGGACGCCCTCATGGGCTTGGTTGACGGAGAATGGACGATGTTGGAAGAGATGCTCAAGGTCTTCCTGGAACAGGCTCCCGGCTATATCAACGATATACGTAATGCCGTGGATTCAGGTGATAGCGACCTGGTCCGCCAGAAGTCACATGCTTTGAAGGGAGTTCTGGCTACATTGCAGGCAACACCATCTTTTGAGATCGCCATGCGTCTGGAAGAGATGGGGGAAGCCGGAAATATTGATGAGGCTCATGATTTAATACCGAAGCTGGAGCTAATGCTGGATCACCTGGTCGAGGCGCTTCAACTTCTCATGGACGAAGCAGAAAGCAACCAACAGGCACGGAATTCAGCATCCTGATGTCCACCAGGAGCATCTGGGTTGATCTTCTCTTGAGTTGCTAAAAGATAAAAGCCGGTCATTTTTCATATTAACCCTCGTTAACCCTCGCCACGCGGATTAATTAGATTGTAACCACTTACAGCAGCCACAGAATTTTATCAGCAGATTATATTCAGACAACACAATTAGAATTAATTACTCTTATCCATTACATTATTTCAGTGTTATAAGTGTGATGCGTGATCTGCTTAGTGTGTGAAGGGCAGGCACCAAAGACCATGTTGTGTATATGTAAAGGATATCGGGAGACATGAATCCAAGTGATTTTTGGCGGGAATTGAAACGTCGCAACGTCTTCAAAGTTGCCGGTGTTTACGCTGTGGCGGGGTGGGTATTGATACAGATTGCGGCCACCACATTTCCCTTTTTGAATATACCTGACTGGTGTGTGCGTCTGGTCATCGCCCTCATTCTGCTCGGATTTCCGATTGCCCTGATTCTTGCCTGGGCTTTTGAAATGACTCCGGACGGTGTTAAACGCACCGAAGAGGTGTCTGAAGAACAGTCGGTCACCAAAACCACAGGGAAGAAACTGAATTATGCCTTAATCATTGCTTTAGCTTTGGCAGTTATTATTCTTTCATATAAGCTGTTCACCGGCCAGTCAACTGCTGCAACAGCACCCGGCAAATCTATTGCTGTTCTTCCCTTCGAGAACCTGAGTTCCGATTCGTCCAACGCCTATTTCGCCGACGGCATGCAGGATATGATTCTGACCAAACTGGATCAGGTTGGCGGATTAAAGGTGATTTCACGTACTTCTACTGAAAAATATAAAAGTCATCCCGGCAATCTTACGACTATTGCCAGAGAACTTCATGTAGCTGTCGTGTTGGAAGGCAGCGTCCAAAAAGCCGGGAATCAGGTTTTGGTTAATGTGCAGCTCATTAATGCACATAGTGACCAACACCTCTGGGCTCAGGACTATACACGAACACTCAGTAACGTGTTTGCTGTGGAAGGTGATGTTGCAGGAAAAATTGCACAGGCTCTTAAAATAAAACTGGCTCCTGCTGAGAAAAAGACCATAAGCAGGAACCCCACTGACAATGGGGACGCATTTGATCTGTTTTTAAAAGCCAATTTCCAGGTAGATCGATACAATAATACAGTCATACTCCCGGACAGTGCCTTGAAATGGTATCACCAGGCGATCAAGCTGGACACCTCGTTTGCATTGGCCTATGCAAACCTGGCAAATGCTGAACGGCTTTGGTCCAGGATCAGAGATAGAGATTCACTGATCAATCAGGCCCTGCTTCATGTACGGAAGGCATTAAGCATCAATCCAAATCTGGCAACAGCCCGTATATATCTGGGTGATATTTATGAGTTAACCGATCAAAATGATAACCGGGCGGAAACCGAATGGAAAAAAGCCCGTCAATTATCCCCGAATAATGCCGATGTGCTGCAACGGCTATCGAATATCGACATCAATAAAGGCCGGTGGGATGCCGCTCTGGCTAAGCTAAAGCTGGCCGTAGAACTTGACCCGAAAAACAGTAAACGATATCTCGGTCTGGCCTATATCGAAACGGATCTTAGGCACTACAAAAAGGCTTTGCAATTTTTTGATCAGGCCGGACAGATTAACCCCACAGATGGACAAGTCTTGTATAATAAAACCCAGTTCTATACAAACCTGGGAAAATTAGAACTGGCAGGTAAAGAATTGCAGTTGGTTAAAAAAGCAAGTCCGTCTATGCTGGCTCAAATAGGTGATTACAGGCTTAAATACTATATTGATGGGATAAATAGGGACTTCAAAAAACAGCTCATAGATTTACAAAAGGAAGATTCCCTGGCAAACGAATTTCGCCGGCAAGGACAAACCGGTTTTGG
>DATFNI010000006.1:0-3474 GCA_035266485.1 Balneolales bacterium | reverse complement strand
ACCAAAAGAGTGAAAGCAAGAGATATGACAGTACCAATAAACTTCTTATTGTTACTGCCCGGCGCACGTAGTTTCATGTTATTGCAGGACTTCGATTCGCTCTTTGGTGGATATCAGGTTTGTGATACGCACACCAAAATGATCATCGATAACTACGACCTCACCTTTTGCAATCGTACGTCCATTAGCATGAACAGATACCGGTTCACTAGCCAGTTTATCCAGTTCAATGACGGAACCGCGAACCAAATGGAGAATCTCGCCCAAAGGCAGTTCCCTTTGTCCTAACTCGACTGATATACGAATTCTGACATCTCGCAATAACTCCAGGTTTCGAACCTCAATATCACTGTTCTCACCTGTAACCGATGAGAGATCATCAAACTCAACCTTTTGTGCCGTCAACGGCTCGTCCCCCGAACCGCTTTTATTCTCTTCCGGCAATTTTTCTGCCTTTTTTTCAGCTGAACCGGATTTCTTAGCTTTCGTATCCCCTTTGGACTGTGTGTCGTCCGAATTAATTTCAGCCGATGCTTCATCGTGTATAGAAAAAGCAACAATGAGGCCAAGCTCCGGCTTCTCGTCCCCCTCAATATCAAATTTGCCGCTTACCGTCAAATTGGCCACAAAATACTGTTCCTTTTGGAGTGCTTTAGATATACTTGCCGGTTTAATAATCTCCACAGGCTCAGCATCGTAAGTAATGCCGAATTTCTCTTTCAAAGTAGTCTGGACTGCACCGATTAGCTGTGAGGCAAATTCCTTCATGAGGTCGCGAGTCACCTCATTCAGTTTAGTTTCCTCAATTTCTAGCATTGCCGTCGCGAGTTGGGCAATCCACGATTCGTCGAATCCAATGATCAGGTCAACGCCTAGCTCACCGTCTGATGTCTTTACAAGAACCGGTGTCTTTTTCAGTGATTCCGATGCGGTATCAGCAGTACCTGCTTCTGAAGATGTGACGGAGACTTCTACTTTCTTCAGAAGTATTGTCTTTAGAAAATCCTGTACAACCGGGGTAAACTTCGGGAGTTCTTCTTTCAGGGTATCTATTATCATTTTTTGACCTCTATTTGTTCATTTTCTATAAAATCAAGTACCCGAATAGCCCTTTTATTACCGAGCCTGCCGGGATAAGCCCTACACAACAACTCATTTTTCAGGTATACTTTCAGTGGGTCGCACGTTTTCTGTTCAAGAACGATCGCGTCGCCTACTGACAAACGAAGCAATTCATTAACTGAAATGGCAGCATTTCCGAGTTCAATATTCAATGTAGACCGCAACTCTTTGATCCTGTTCAGATAGCCGGAACGTTCTTCCTCAGAAACCGGATCCGATCGCCTGCTACCCGATCGGAACAGGTTTTGGCTTAAGTGCTTTTCAAGCAAATCATATGGATAGGTTACGTTAAAATTGAACTTCCAATCATGAACTTTTATTTGTTGATAGACAACAATTGTCGATTCGACTGGAGAGATAACCTGAATATTTTCGGGTCCGTTTTCTATAGAATGGTGGTCTATGGAAATGGAAAGATATGGCTCCCATGCTGCCTCAAGCTCTTTATAAATGGTTGCGAGAACTTTCCGGAAGACATTGAGTTCTATTGTCGTGAGTTTCCTTCGTTCAACAAGATACTGGGCATCCCCTCCTATGAGTCGCTCAATAGCCAAGAGTGCAAACTGAGGATCCATCTCAAATAACGCCTGTCCTCCAAGTTCGTTTATCGTAAATAAACATAAGGCACTGGGCTTGCCCACCGACTGAGTAAACTCTGAAAATACAACCTGATCAATATCGATAATCCGGATATTGATATCCTTACGCAGTTGTCCTGTCAGTTCAACAGAAAGATTCCAGGCAAACGATTCATGCAGGAATCGCAAAGCACGGAGTTGATCTTTACTGACCAGCAACGGATGTCTAAAATCATAAGCAAGAACATTCCCTTTCCTCCCTGATGGTCTGACTGAGTTAGTGTCAGAATACTCCTTCATCAAGGCATCGATTTCCTGCTGATTTAAAATATGGTCAGTGAGGGCCATGATTATTGGATTATAAATTTGGTAAAATAAAGGTCCTTAACAGCTTTATGCTCTAAAACCCGGTTGATCACAATACCTATCTGTTGTTTTATCTGTTCTCTTTTCAAAAGATCTCTCAGATAACTCATCTTATGTTTTCCCAGAATTGAGATAATTGCATCCTTTGCCATTGATTCTCTGTTCTTCAGGATGCCAATATCTTCCTTGTTCTTCAGGCTGATACCCAAAGAAACCACCAGAAAATGGGGGTCACCGTTTTGAGGTATCGCCGGATTCACAATCAAATCAGAGATTTCAAAGATATTCTCCGTCTTGTCAGACGGTTTATTCAGGTGTTTGTAAATCGAGGGGTAATAAGCATTCATAACTGCATTGGCCCCGTATGCTTCACCAAGCAGACCTGCAATAACTATACCCAACTTCACCCATTTCATAAATGGGCGAGAAGTTTTTCCCTCCGTGGCTTCGTTTTCCTGATTTTTACCGTTTTTAGGCTTTTTTTTATCGTCGGCCATGACTTTTGACTCCTGTTACCTGTATCTGGGATGATCACCCACCCGGATCGGCAGTATCCATTTTTTCCGGATATCTGATAATTATTTCCACTCTCCGGTTTTTTTTCCTCCCGTCTGCCGTCTGGTTGCTGGCAATGGGATTATATTCCCCGAGACTCGTAGCACGGAACCGGCCGGGATCAATATTCGTCCGCCTAACCAAATATCGCACTACGGAGATCGCCCGGGCAGCACCTAATTCCCAATTTGAATTAAACTCAGAATTGTGAATCGGTATATCATCCGTATTTCCACGAACATCAATCCTCTGAATATTATCGTCAATGATTCCTGCAATTTCATCGAGCACACTCTTTGATTTGTCCAGTAATTTTGCCTGTCCGCTCCGAAAAGTCAGTTTTTCACCAAGGTTTATTTGCAGTCCCTTTTTTGTTTGAAATACCTGTACCTGGTCGCCCAGTCCGTTCTTCTTGACATAATTCACCATTTTCCGCCAATCGTGTTTCTTTCGCTCGGTTTCAAAAAAATTGGTCGTCGGCATTGTTTGCCCCGACAGCACACCAGAACCTTTTTGAAATACGCCAACCAGCTTTGTATGAATAGCATCCTGTAATCCTGGTTTAACGCTGTAAAACAGGACAAAAAAGGTCATGAGTAGCGTAATCATGTCCGCATAGGTGACCAGCCATTCCTGCGTGTTATCGTCCTCTGCCATGATCTATCCCGCCTCTATAAGTACTTCTTTATCACGCTGCCTGCTTAGCCAATTCTCGTAATTTTTTTCTTCAACTTTATGGTTATATATCTCACCGCTGTGCTCTTCCATATACTGATCACGCTCATCACTGCTCAAAAAACTGAGCAATTTTTTTTCCAGCAATCGCGGATTCTCACCACTGGTCATGCTCAGG
>DATFNI010000005.1:0-3397 GCA_035266485.1 Balneolales bacterium | reverse complement strand
TTAGTAACCGGTCCGGATGCCACGTTATCGGGAAGTCTGATCAACGGCTATGGCCCTTCCGGAGTGAATGTTACGACCGTACTGGATGGGATAAAATCTGTAGTTGCCAAGCGAACAAGAGTCACGTATGTCAAAGGTCCGAATGTGCGGGACAAGGATTTCCCTGAGAGTGATATTATGTCGACATCGCTTAGTAAGGAGGAGAAAAGCCAGATTCAAAAGGCAGTCAAGGCGGCCAGACATTCGGATGTAGCGATTGTCGTTGTTGGAGAAAATAACAGAACCGTGGGTGAAGGGCGGTCGCGGGTGAGTCTTAATTTACCGGGACATCAACTGGCCCTGGTAAAAGCTGTCTATAAAACGGGTACCCCAACAGTTGTTGTGTTGCTGAATGGCCAGCCGTTATCCATAAACTGGATAAATGCTAACGTACCATCGATTTTGGAAGCATGGTTCCCCGGAGCAAAAGCAGGTGATGCCATAGCTAAATCCATCTTCGGAGAATACAATCCCGGCGGCAAATTGCCAATTACGTTCCCCAAAACGGTGGGGCAGGTGCCCATTAACTTCCCGTATATGCCGGCAAGTCAGGGCAAATCGAACAGCAGACATGCACGGGCTCGCGTCGTTGGCCCGCTTTATCCTTTTGGTTACGGACTCAGTTACACTACGTTTAAGTACAGTGACCTGACGATTACTCCGGATACCCAAAAAACCGGGGGGAGGATAAAAGTAAGCCTGAACGTAAAAAATACAGGCGAAAGAAAAGGAGACGAAGTAGTGCAGCTTTATCTGCATGAGGAAACGACACCGGTCATCACGCCAGTAGAAGTCTTGCGGGGATTCAAGAGAGTTACGATTGAACCCGGACAAACACAACACCTGACTTTTGAATTGACGCCGAAGGACTTGCAGATCTATAACAAAAACCTGGAGCCGGAAGTCGTGCCCGGTACCTTTCATGTGATGATCGGCAGTTCTTCCGAGGATATCCGGTTAAAGGGTGAATTCGAAATTTCCGGCCGAATAGCAAACAAGGCCTTTCATATGTAAATGGAAATTTGATCCTTTTACAAAACAAAAAATCGTTAGCCCTCAGCTAAAGAGCGAGCCGGGTTAGGTTTAGGGATTAGTTGACCCTTTTTCTAACCCGGTTTCTTACAGTTACGCTGAATTTTCCGGGATAAGATGAGTATGACCGGAAATGAAGAGGACTTTGTGACCTATCCCGAGTTTTACCGTATGCCGAATGGTGACCTGTTATTTTTGTATCGCGAAGGCGGTTCGGGTAACGGGAACATGGTGATGAACTACTACGATTTAAAAACTCAAAAATGGACTCGGCTGCATGATGATCTCATTGACAGACAGGGGAAGCGCAATGCATATTGGCAATGTGCCGTAGGTGACAATGGGGATATCCACTTATCGTGGGTATGGCACGAGACGTCAAATGTGGCTACTAATCATGATATTTGTTATGCCAAATCAAAAAATGCGGAAGGAACAGCTATTGTTCCGCCACAAATGGCTAATGTTATGGAGTGGAAACAGAAAGATGATGCTGTAAAGTGTCCTCTTGCAACTAGCTCATCGAGTGATGTTTAACCCGTCTTAGAAATGGAAATCGGCGGATCAGTTTCTTACGCCAGGTGTACAACATTTTATTCCTGGAAGGATCGCGACGCTCGACCCAGAGTATTAATTTATGAATAGCCGGCATATCGCGGGCCAGGAACAAGGCGGCAGCGATCATAAACATCCAGCCGATCGGCAATGGAATAATTGAGAAGACTACCCCAAGCAGCAGAAGCAGAAAACCTATAATATATCTTCCTAATATGTTCATTGGAGCAAGTTTTGAATGGTTGTCTAAATATCGCATTTAAACATTACCTGAATATTATAATCGGGTATTACGAATTAAATTTTACGCGGGTTACAGCCTCTTAATGATAGAATATTCCAATAATTCGTTGTCCAATGGGAGGCATGGTCATCCAATTCCTGTCGGTTATCATAGCCTGCCTGAATTTTCACTTGTTAAAAAGAATTACTTGTCCTATCGTTATACAAGTTAACCAAGGTTTTTAAGATGAAATTACGAGGTACTACCGTGACTTATGCCGATATAATCCGTCCACAAACCAAATCCAGAGCGAAATTATATGATGCCGCTCTTATTTTAAGCGGCAGCCTGATGATTGCACTTACGGCTCAGATAGCGATTCCGCTTCCATTCACACCCGTTCCGATAACCGGACAAATGTTCGGTGTGTTGATGATTCCAGCCCTTTTGGGAAGTCGGCGCGGTGTTATGGCTGTCGCCGCCTATCTGGCTGAAGGTTTGGCGGGATTACCGTTTTTTGCGGGAGGCATGGCCGGGCCGGCAATCTTGATGGGTACCACTGGAGGGTATCTTATCGGATTTTTAATTGCAGCTCTGGTCGTTGGTTATCTGTCGGAGCAGGGTTGGGATCGGAAGGTTGGAAGTACATTCCTGATGATGGCTCTTGCTGTTCTGATCGATTATGCCTTCGGAGCTATTTGGCTCTCCCATTTTTTACCATCGTCAATGATACTCGATTTGGGTATACTGCCATTCGTGATTGGCGATGCCCTGAAGGTTTCCCTCGTCGCCATGGTACTACCTGCCGGATGGAAAGGATTGAGGTCACTCGGCGTAACGAAGTGATGGGATGTATGTACGATCGACTGTGAAAATGTTGCAGGTTGAATGTTGCAGGTTATCCTTCAACCTATGACTTTCAACGCATAAATTCTTTCAGTTGGAGAAATCCTCCGGCATTCATCCATTCCGTCAATCTTTTTTAAAAACCTAAAAAAGCCGCCCGGCTTTCACCCCGGACAGCTTTTCGGTATTTGTCCTTTAGCAAAGCAGCAACAGTTTAGCCTGCCACTGCGGCGGACTCATCAACCTCGGTAAGATTCGCCTGTGCCGCTGCCAAACGTGCAATCGGTACGCGGTATGGCGAGCAGGATACGTAGTTCAATCCAGCCTTGTGGAAGAATTCCACGGAAGCAGGATCACCGCCATGCTCACCACAGATACCTAACTTGATATTTGCATTGGTAGAACGGCCCCGTTCGGCTCCCATTTTAACCAGTTGGCCTACACCTTCCTGATCCAATACCTGGAACGGATCGTGCGGAAGGATCTTCTTTTCCAGATAGATTGGAAGGAATTTTGCAGCATCATCACGGCTGTAACCGTAAGTCAGCTGGGTCAGGTCATTGGTTCCGAATGAGAAGAAATCAGCTTCTTTAGCGATTTGATCTGCCAGGAGTGCGGCACGAGGTATCTCAATCATTGTACCAATCAGGTATTTGATCTTGACGTTATGTGCTTTAAGTACTTCCTCGGCTGTTTCCTGGA
>DATFNI010000004.1:0-10245 GCA_035266485.1 Balneolales bacterium | reverse complement strand
CGACGGGTGAGTTGGTAGAAACAGATGGCAAAAATGCAGTGGTATTGGTCAATGGCATGCGGTTGCGTACCAAGTACAAGAATCTCATCAAAGTGGCAAAACCGGCTAAAAAGAAAAAAGAGCAGGTACGCGTAATCATGGATGACAGTGAGGGCGGAGGTTTTCGTCCCCGGTCAACACGCCTGGATCTGCGCGGATACCGCGGGGAAGAGGCGGTCAGGGAAGTCGCTCATTTTATCGATGAGGCCGTCGTATCCGGACTCACGAGCCTCGAGATTATCCATGGCAAGGGTGAAGGCATCCTGAGAAAACTCATTCATGAATACCTGGGGAAACGGCCTGAAGTCAAAAACTTTGAACTCGCACCGTGGGAACAAGGTGGTCCTGGGTGCACTTTGGTGACTTTGGGATAACATGTTCTTAAACCGAATGTGTCGTTAGAATGATTGGTTTGTAACAGACTTACGAACAAATATTTACCATTATTTATCTGAATGGGGAAACCTTAAAAAGTTCAGACTTTCGAGATCCCGTCGATTATTAAGTTATTCCAGGGTTAGTGACGTCCTGACTATTTTTAAATAACTTGATATGAAATACACATTTATCCTGTTTCTGTTCTTTTTTTTATACGGATGTTCGACAAATAAAAAGACTGATTTACAACAAGATCCAATCGTTACTGCTTACTTTAATAAGAATGAAATCAAACAATTAGATCAGGTTTTGTCCTTTTTTGATGATGAGGTCCGGCTTCTATCGAATACGAGCAGTCCACTGGAAAACAGCTACCAGGTCTTTTTTAAAATAGAAAGTGATTCTGCATGGGCAGGTGATCCGTATGGCCCCATCTTAAAAATCCCAGCAAAAAAGCTAAATAATCTATTTTCCTCAATTTCGGAAAATTTAAAAAACAAGCTCTGGGTTACTTCGCACTATATTAGTCCAATGACCAAAGACTCTGTTACAGACTTCAATATCAGATCTGATGGTAAATACGAAGCATTTTTACAATCATCTGCAAATGAAAATCAAACGCTGGCTAATTATTATAAAACTTTTAAACAAGGCCATGGAATAACTCCAGCACTGATTGCGGGCTTTGTCATGCATGCCAACAAATTAGATTTACAAAGACAAAGTCAGAGATTAATTGTTGCCATCCACTATATTGCCATAAGAGAAACCGGACAATTACGTTGGGAGGCGTTTGAAAAAAGTCGCAAAAAAGTTGCATCAAGCGGGAGAATGAGAACAGGTGCAGCCTCAGACTCAGTCAAAAATTAAGCCTTTATAGCTGTTGGATTCAATATTGCCAGAAATTTTCAGTCGGGAATCCTGCCTCTTTGGTAGTGATACACGGAATGGACCTTTTTTTTAGTTCGTTTGTGACAGTCTGATTTGCTGCTATAACAGTTACGCTTTGCAAATCCAATTCAGAGAACGCAACAGCCAGGTACCGGATCATATCTTTATCGTGAATAAATACATAATCCGGTTTATCGATCCTCAGTCGTTGCCTGTACTTTTTTAGTTGATCCGGATCAGGATATTTCCTTGTGCAAACAGGTAGCGTATGGCAGGGCACGTCGAGTTCTTCGAACAAAGCCGGCATTTCCTCTAGCGCTTCCTCCATCTGTGGGTATACAGCCGGCCGCAGTTGTCCCAGCCGGATAATCAACTCTAACAAGTGGATCGCCTTAATATGGGGGTGAGAGCTGATACCAGGCACCCCATTTGCCTCCAGAAGGTTGGCCGATGCCCTGGTCATGGTAAAATTGAGCTTCACCCGCACGGTCTCCTGAAGTTCAAACTGTTCAACCAGATTCAGGAAATGATAGGTATTCCGGTAAGAACCGAGAACGATTATATCATTATCGTGAATCTCTTGCGCCAGAGCATCGTGCGTGATTCCCGGATTTGTTTCCATCCATTCCAACGGCAGATGAATGAACTCAAATCCATTCTGTTTACCCGCCTGAATAGTTGAGGCGGCCTCATTCGGATCAGCAGTGATCAATACCGTCCCGGTATTCATAAATAAATATTTAAATTTATTGTTGAAAGCGGCCGGAAAGGTACAAATTAAGACAGAATAAGTACCAATAATTTAAAAACTACAGATCGGCGAGGATTTTAAGCACTTCATCCTTCGTTTTACCCAATTTTTGCTGGATCCTTCCAATAAGCTCATCCTGTTTTCCCTCACCTACGCTCAGGTCATCGTCCGTAAGTTCCCCAAAACGCTGTTTCAGTTTACCCTTCATCTCGTTCCAATTGCCTTTGAGTTTAAAATCATTCATGATCAATAATCCGATTAATATTAGCAAAATACTAAAATAGAACAGGCAATCTGTTCGAATGATTCCATAGGCAGTTATCAGAACATATAACCAAATCCGGCGTAGATGCGCCATAAATCCTTGGAGAAGCCCAGATCGCCGCGAATGAAGAAGTGTGGATCAAAGAGGGAAAGCGAGCCGCCGAATCCAAAAGTGTGCTTGTAATGTTCGAAGAAATGGGTGTAATTATCCTTTGTTTCATACACCTTCCCGGCATCCATAAAGAGTTGTCCTCCTACCCGGATATGCAATGACGGCAGTGAGAAAAGCCATGTGCGTAACTCCAGGTTGTAGATCATTGTAGCGTTGCCGGTAAATCGCCTTTCCGGAAATCCGCGAAGTGTATGATCATCACCAAGGTAGGGTTTATACCAGTACGATGCCGCTCCGATCAACTGATGCCAGTACAGGCGTTGGGCAACGACCACATCCCGGATCAGATGGAAGGAGAAGTAATGGGCATATTGAATTTTATAATCGAGATTGCTGTGTTGGTTCAGGATGAGCTTAGGGCTCAGATTTACCTCTACTGATGCCCAGTTTCCGCGGGTTGGCAGATCCACATCATCACGGTTATCCCACACCAGGCCGGCACCCACGTAGTTGTGCCATCTGCCTTTCATGCCAACAGGATTGTCGAGATTGAATTTGGTGCTGTCCCCTCTTGATCGGGGATCAAGATATGAGAATCCGCCCTGAAGCTGCAGCTTGAGTCGTTGGCCTATTGAATTGGATACCAGTGGGTAGGTTGTTTTGACATCAAGGCCCAGATTCAGCGTTTCCACATAGTAAAATCCCTTGTTCCACAGATGACTCGAAAATGCCGTCGAATTACCGAGACCAAAATAATTGTCATTAACGATCCGGTAGAGATAGGGATTCACCAAGAGACGCCAGGGGGCATTGAATAAGTGAGTTTGCTGATATTTGATATCAAGAGAGATATATCCCTTTGTACTGACCAGGGGCATGGTGGTAAAGCGACTGTGATATGGTTTGACGCCTCCCCTGAAGTCAAGTCTGGAGATGGCTCCTCCCACAATGATGCCTTCGTCCGAAGTGTACGCAGCAACCGGGAAGAAGTGAACCTGTACGGAATCCTGCCCGGAGGCTTCCGGTAAGCCCTGGGCAAACAGCGAAATCCGGTTGCCTAATAACAATATGCAAAAACAAAAAAATGAGAAGTACCTGCGCCTGACGATGATACTCTTGAGTCGAAATGTGTGATTCATCTACTGGTCGATTTACTATTACTCTCAGTTAGCGTTCCATCTTCTTCAAGAATTTCCAGGGTTGCAACAGCATGCCGTAAGTGCGGGATTACAATACTGCCGCCAACAACGAGTGCAACATTCAAAGCGTCAATAATTTCATCCTTTGAAAAACCTGATTTAGCACATTGTTCCAGATGATAGTCGATACAGTCATTACAACGCAAGACGGCGGATGCTGTCAGTGCCAGTAATTCTTTGGTTTCCGACGGAAGGGCGCCGTCCCGGTAGGTATTGGTATCCAGGTTAAAAAAACGTTTGATGCCCAGATGATCGAGATTCATAATCTTCTCATTCATTCGGATCCGGTTGTTTCGGAACTCGGAAAGAGGATTGTTTATATCCGATCTTTTGCGGTGGGTGGAATCAGCCATAAAGGGAAAGCGGTAATTAACAGGGCAATGTAGTGTGCAGGGTAAAATAGGGAAGAGCTTGTTAATGCAAAATAAAAGTCTTGCATTACTCCTTTCTTTTTTCTCGGGGGTTTCCGATACTTTTAAAAATCCGTGAATTAACATATATGAAGTCATTATTCGATTATTGGCGGCGCCGGGAGCATCGTCTGGTAACCATTGGTGATAGCCTCACTCTTGGATTTAACAATGGATGCATCTACAGGACAGACCTGAATTATCCTTCGATGCTGGTGCGTGCCATGGGCGATGATATTGCCTTCACCCAACCTTCGTTCACAGCCCAGGGGGGGATCCCGCTGAACCTGGAGATCCTGATTCGTGGCCTGAGTGATATTTACGGTGATCAGGTGGGCTGGAAAAACTATCTTGCCGCTTTGCGATATCTCTACAGTACAACAAGGCGCATTAAACGATATTGGGATGGCGGTTATGTGCCTTTATATAAAGATCACAACATGCCTTATCATAACCAGTCTGTCTGGGGATTCACGGTCAGTGATAGCTGGAAAATGACAGAGGAAATAGCGCGGGATTATATCAAAACTCATCCCCCTGAATTTGATCTGTCAGATCTTCTGCATGGCAATGCGATGTATACAACCGCACGTTGTGTTGCCAACCCAACATTCGGCAGCAGGTTTCAGGATTATTCCTTGATGGACAATGCCCGTTTTCTTGCCGAGAATGGCGGTATCGAAAATCTGATCGTCTATCTGGGTGCCAACAATGTGATCGGTGGGATTACAAGTATGGAGATCCGCTATTCCACGAAAGAAACGCTGGGCAGCCTGCCCTTTAACCGCAATTATACGGTTACCCACCCGGACCATTTCAGATTGCTTTTCAGGACCCTGGCTAAAAAAATCCATAAGTTGAAGGCAAAGCGGGTTTTTACGGCCACACTGCCTTATGTAACAATTCCACCGGCTTCGCGGGGAATAAACACTGGGGAACCCCACGAGGACGGGTATTTTGATTACTACACCAGATTCTGGGTATGGGATCAGACATTTGATCCGGAGATCCATCCATACTTCACGCGGGAACAGGCCCGGGAGCTGGACCGGGTAGTGGATGCGTATAACGATACCATTCGTGAAGTTGCGAAGAGGAATGGCTGGATAGTTGTTCCTCTTCATGAAAACATCGGGAGGCTGGCTCAACGGCGAAGACCAGCCAGTTATCAAATAGATTATCCGAGCAAATTTATTGAAGCATTAAAAAGGAACCCAAAGACATCGTATCTGGTTCTGGGGAAAAATTCATCTTTAATCAATTCAGATTATATCCGGTTGGATGATCAGACCGGGAAACTGGTTGCCGGCGGAATTTTCAGCCTGGACGGGCTGCACCCGACAACGATCGGCTACGGCTTGATTGCCCATTGGTTTAAAGAACTTATGCAGGAGAATGGGGTACATTTTGAGCATGAACTCGACTGGGACTTCATCATTCATAATGATACGCTTGTTACCGATCCGCCCTATCTGCTGATTGAGCTGAGGAATGTTCTCCGGTTCCTGTCTATGAGCCCAAGAAAACGGTGGACGGCCATCAGTACAAACATTTTTAACCAGGTAATGCGTATGTTTTCACCCGGAATTAACCACGAAAGTGGTGACAAGGAATTGGAACCGGCAAATAATACTGTTTAATGAACAATGTCAGCGGAAAGGTAGCGATTGTCGGAGCCGGGATATCCGGACTTGTAACGGCGTACCGTCTGAAGAAACTGGGCTTTGATGCAGATGTGATCGAGGCGTCCGGGCGTGTAGGGGGAGTCATAGAGAGTTTTCGTGAGGATGGGTGGCTATCTGAGGCGGGTCCGCATACCTATCTGGAGACCAGCCCGCGCATTCGTGAGTTGGTTACTGCGATCGGTTTAGAGTCTGCTCTCTGCGAACCGGGACCGGAAGCGAAAAACAGGTTCATTGTCAGGGATGGGAAACCTTATAGCCTGCCATCGTCACCGATGTCTTTTTTGAAAACTCCACTGTTCAGCGCATCGGCAAAATTTCGGCTGCTTCGCGAGCCGTTTATATCCAGGTGGGACAATAGTTATGAGGAATCGCTGGCCGGTTTTGTCACAAGAAGGCTCGGGCAGGAGTTTCTGGATTATGCGATCAATCCCTTTGTGTCCGGCGTTTATGCAGGAAATCCCGGGGATTTGTCGGTGAAATCGGCATTTCCGAAGCTGTTTGACCTGGAACAGGAGTACGGATCGTTAATTAAAGGTGCCATACTGGGAGCCCGTAAACGAAAAAAACAAAGCGAGACCTCCAAACAGCGGGCAAAGATGTATTCTTTCACGAAAGGGATGGGGCAGTTGGCCGAAACGCTGACAAAAAAAATCCTGGAACAGAATATCCAAACCAGAACCGAAGTGGTAACTGTCAGCAGAGAAAATAACAGATGGTTACTGGAATGGAAATCCGACGATAAAAAGGGAACAGGTGAATACGACATTGTCGTAAGTACTGTTCCGCTGCATCGTCTGCCAAAAATCATTTTGGAGGATAAAATTTTTGATAGCCGGCGCTTACAGGAGGTATCCTATCCACCCGTCAGTGTTCTGACTATGGGATTTGAACGCGACAAAGTAGAACATCCACTCGATGGTTTTGGTATGCTGGTTCCTGCCGTAGAAAATTCATCGATCCTGGGTACACTCTTTACGTCGACACTTTTTCCGGGTCGCGCCCCGGAAGGATATGTAACACTGGCCAGTTATGTAGGCGGTGCGCGAAATCCGGAAAGTGCAAAACAGCCGTTTGAATTGCTAAGAGATAACGTTCTGCTCGACTTGCAGCGGTTTCTGGGAGTTCAGGGGAGTCCGGTTTATGTAAAACACATTTTGCAGCCGAAGGCTATTCCCCAGTACAATGTAGGTTACGAGCACGTCCGTGATATCCTGGATGATCTTGAAAAAAGCCAGAATGGGTTGTTCTTCGCAGGAAATTATCGATCCGGCATCTCGGTGAGCGATTGTATTGTGGGGGGGCTGGAGACGGCAGACAGGGTTAGGGAACAGTTATCAGTAAACAGTAAACAGTAAAAAAACCGCTTATTCAGGCGTCCTCGCCTGAACAACAAGACCTGGCATAAGGTTCTCATGATGTGTCGCAAGTTTGCTCTGAATATCGGGGTGACCGTTTTTAAGTAGATTTCGGTTTTTTTCAAGCGCGTGCTCCGGAAGGGTTTCAACTTCTCCGGATTCTACTTCGTGAAGAACTGCTGTGGGTATAACGTTTGGCGGTTGGCATTATCTCTATTCAGTTTGAAATTCAATATCTTCGCCACGTGATCTTGCATCCTTAACCATCTCTTGTAAATCTGCTGGTAAAGCATCAAGAGGCACAATAAATCCGTCCACTATTACCATGTTATTAAACGGATTATCTTCTGTCATTTTCTGAGTCGAAAATTCAGGGCTGAAATGCCACATGTCAAACATATCTTTAATCTGTCTGGCTTTATTCGATACAGTCGAGTTTTTTGTTCCAAAATAGTCACTAATCTGTTTCGCTGTCATATATGGCTCAAACGACTTATCAAATAGAAAATTAATCGACCCTATAGCATAAACCACAGCAGCAGCCCAAATCTCTAACTTACCTCTCTGAAAAGGAACATTCTTTTTTCGCCCAAGCTTTTTAATTAATTTTTCACATAGCTGAAAATAGTCATCATCTAATTTTTGAGCACAGAAAGTTCCTGTCATTTCAAGAAGTTTTTCCTCTTTTTGCTTAATCTCTTGTTTGGTCATAATGTCGTTTTTCTATCGGTACTTTCTTAATTTTCTCAATATTACCGATAATTTTTTGAAGTGTGTAATCTAATTTTTCTTTGTCCGGCGGATTCCCCCAAAACAAATCATCTAACTCCCAATCATCCACTCGCATTATTTCTCTGGTCATTTTCTCTGCTTTATCAATGTATTCGGTCTCATTTTTACAATCACCGGATAATAGACCAAAATGCAAAGTCAAATCATGAGTTAATTTCTCAGCTTCTATTAAAATTCCATCGTAAGCTTCTGTTGATAAATCATCTGTATCCATATGCAGGGGTTTGCTTGTGGCCAACGGTCTCGGCTATGCGTAGTGCGGGATTTCAAGGCACTTCACTGTCCGTTTACTGAGAAGTTTATTTAATGTAATTGCTTTCATATCAGCACTTTCTCCCGCATTACGTATAGCCATTGTGTGCGCCCGGCATGGGTGCTTTTAACTTGCGTTAATGTAAGCCATTAATTTTGAGGGTGAAAGTCCCTTATGGGCCCCGCTGAGGAGCGGGGAACCATTAGTAAGTCGCAAGGGCGTTTCCCGTGAGGGATGCACTGAAGGAATCCCGAACGCCTTTCGGGAAAACTCCGGTACTGACGAAAAGGAACCGTATACGAGGCTTAATGAGCCGGATGAGTAAGCACATCATTACGAAGTCCGAAACGCGGAAAGACGAGCGCTCATTAGGTAGATACGGCAGGCATCGGAGGGAAATAAGGCCCTCTTACCCGGGGAGATCCCACGCCTGTAGTGTGGGATCTCAGCCGAAGTCATAGTAGTCCCAACTGGCTGGTCGGGATGAAGGACGGAACGTTACCAGGCCTCGGATGGAGGTCAGAGTCAGGGTTTGCCAAGGATAGGATTCCATGAGCCATGATAGCTGCCGCCTGAACTCAGGCCAAGATAACGAACCGCCGTATCCCGAAGGCTTTCGGGACGGTGGTGTGAGAGGCGCACTCCGCTCAATCTTGGGCGGAGCCACCTACTCGATTGGCAACTGGCTATTTACAATTCAAGCAGGGAAATTTCGCTTACGGTTTTAAAATCTTTTTCATTAAAAGTGGCTATATCATAAATTCCAGCAGCTAACCCAATACTAATAATTTCATAATCGTGGATCTTAAGACCACTGGGTTGGTAACGCTTAGTAAGTTCCAGTAAAATAGCCAGTGAATCTTGAGTGGGATAAATAATATTGATTCCCTGAATAATCTCGTCTAAAACTTCTAAAGCAGTTTCTACTTTTAAACCATAGCCGGAAGGCCGTGTAACAACCGTTAAAAATTCGACCAGATTCTTAGAGGTGGTAAAAAGCTGATAATCCGAGTGATCTAAAATCTGACGGGATTTTTTAAAAAATTTCGAATCCTCATCAATGCCATAAACCAAGATATTAGTGTCAAGAAGGAGTTTATTCATAAGCGATAGAACGAAGATCCTTCTTATCTAACTTTCCTTTAAGCTTGTAGGTGGAAATACGTTTTTTTTCTTTTGGTGTTTTGGGCAGAGAAGAGAGATAGAGATACACCTTTTCCACTTCAACGTCAGAAAGTCGATCAATTTCTTCTTTTACTTTTTCTCTGGTAATCATGGCTACAACAGGTTTACTAACAGTTAGATATAATTTAGGTAACCAATAGAAATTATCATAACGTATACCAAAGTTGGCTGTTGCCTAACGACCCAGCGCATAAGGGGCGTTTTTGATATGTAATTTAGCAGACAAAACGAAAAATCCGAACGGAACTGTGAAAAGGCCAAGCGAAAAACGTCCCCTTAATGCGCCATTGTGTGTGCCCGGCATGGGTGCCTTTGGCTTGCGTTAATGTAAGCCATTAATTTTGAGGGTAAAAGTCCCTTATGGGCCCCGCTGAGGAGCGGGGAACCATTAGTAAGTCGCACTCCGCTCAATCTTGGGCGGAGCCACCTACTCGATTATGGCAACCGTTTTACTTTAAATCTAAATCTGATTCGTCAAAATCTTGTTTGGCATGTCGAATGGTGAGAACCGTTATATGTTCTCTTTGGATTTCATAGACGATGAGATAATCTTTTCTGATGATCAATTCCCTTACCATTTCATCGTTTAAGATGGGAACCATACGACCAGAACGAGGATACTTCTTTAAATCCGCAACTCGTCTTTCAAACTCTTCAACCAATGCCAATGCGGCATCTATGTTGCCGGCTGAGATATAATCAATAATTTCTTCGATTTTCTTGCGGGAAGTAGGGGACCAGATAATCTTCATTTCAACTGCTTCAAGCGTTCTTTTAAAGAACTCATCACTTCTTCATGAACTACGCCTTTTCCTTCTTCAATTTCTTGGCGAGCTTGGTTGATTTCCTGAAGCAGTTCAATCGTATCGAGCATTTTTTCATAATCGGAGACCTCAAGCAGAACAGCCGAACTCTTTCCGTGTTGAGTGAT
>DATFNI010000003.1:0-11658 GCA_035266485.1 Balneolales bacterium | reverse complement strand
TTTGCCGGGCATGAAAAATGAAGGATATTCCTTCTGTTCCAACCTCCCGGCCTGTTGTTTCTCATTGTAGATGCGTTCCACATCGGTTAAAGTGTCCGCATCATCCGGACTCAGATCCCACCGGATGGCTTTGAACCGGGGCAGCCGCAGGGTATACTTTGCCTTGGTACGCTTATTTATCTGTATTTCGTCGAACTCCACTTCCACGACAATCCCGGGACGCAGTGCCAGTGTCGGACCATACCGGTCGACCACAAGTTCTTTAATCTGCTGGTTTAACCGTTTCATCTCTGCATCGGTGTATCCTCCATATGCCTTGCCTATCGGGATGAATTCTTCCTCATAGCGTTCGTCTTCACTAACACGAATGCCAAGTGTGAAATCGGAATAATACCCGCCGCGCTTGCCACTGCCGGCATGGGCATACATGATAACCGTATCGAGCGATCCGCCCGGTTTCTTTACCTTCAACCACGACTTCCCGCGCTGACCGTATTCGTAGGTGCTGTCTTTCCGTTTGATCATCAATCCTTCGTTTCCATGCGCAATTGCCCGGTTGAACAGATGATCCAGATCGTCGAAGTCCACCACATCAAACTGGTTGGTATACGGGATGCTATGCTCTTCACAAACGGTTTCAAGTAATTCTCTTCGCTGGGTAAGCGGCAGGTCAAATACCGTCTGCTTTTCATGAAAGAGAATATCGTAGGCCACAAAAAGTACAGGATAGTTTGTCACTACCTTTTCTGATGGTTTTTTGATGCCCATTCGTTTTTGGAGCTGCTGGAACGGCTGAATCCTCTGCTCACGATAGACGCAGATTTCTCCGTCGAGCACCAGAAGTGGAACGTTTCTCTTTTGAATAAACTGTCCGACTTCAGGAAATGAACGGGTGATATCATTCAGATCCCGCGAAAATAGCATGCTTTTCCGCCCGTCGGTGTGAAGCTGGCAACGCATCCCGTCAAATTTTTCCTCTGCAACATAATTTGAGAGATCCTCCGGCGATCGGCTTTCGATGGGTGTGGCAAGCATGAATGACAACGGATGAAACAGCCGGAACCGGGCCCTATCCAGGTCGTGCTTTGAGGCTAAGACGGCCGCACGTCCCAGGCTGCCACTGATCATGTGGACATATCGGATCTGGTCGGCGTCCTCGTCAAAAGCACGCGCCAGGGCCTGAACGATACTGCGTGACTCAAAACCAATCCGGAGTGATCCCTGCGACATAATCCTTAGCAGATATTTGATCTCCAGCCCGGTCAGTTGTTTCCAGATTGTCTGCAGAAGTACGGTCTTCTTATCACGTTCTGAGATAGTTGCCAGATCTTCAAACCACTGTTGTGCTTGTTGCAGGGATATCGGGCGCGGAATTCGTTTTGATTGTGCAGCCGGCATGTTTTCCATCAGCTTCTGAATGGCTTCGGAGCTGCTTCCGGTGGCTGTCCTGCATGGTTTGAAGATGTGCTCATAGTCAATTTCGCAGAAGTCGGCGGCGCACAGACCGATCGTACGATGACCAACGGATGTTCTTCTTCCAGAAATTTGTGAAAAAGCACCTTCACCCAGGAATTGGGCAGCCAGTTCGAGGTCTCTCTCGTCTTCAAGTCCAGCGAGGTAATCTCTGGCAATGGCTATTTTGGCAAGAGAGCCGCGTGCCTCAGAAATGTCCTGAGCGGTCTCTGCAAATGCCCGCAGAGAATTTGGCGGGACCGGGTTATATGGTACAGGTTCAGTCATCAATACTGGAGCTTGGGCTGCCTAAGATACTTGAAGTTTGTTGATTGTAGATGGTCATTCGGTTGTCATTCTATGGTCATTTGCTTCGCTGTCATTCCGTTGTATACAATCCCGCCGAGGCAGATTAATCCCCATTGATAAAGACAAATTACAAGCATTAAATGATAATAATATTCAATCATTAATCCTGCTCCCCGGGAGATAAACCGTGACCCCTGCCAAAGTTTGGAATTTTTCCCTGAAAGTTTTCAGGAAGGATTCCATTCAGTATGTGGCTACAGAGAATGACAATCGAATGACCATAGAATGACTATTGAATGACCTCAAACAAACCGATCGCCCTGATCCTCCACCATCATTCAATTTCAAGCTTTAGGCACTCAACGCCGAGGCGGATATGCCACGCTTTTGAAGGCAGTAACAGGGGATTTCAGGGTTAGGCGAATGCGTTACATACACATGCATAGGCTGTAATTGCTCGCACATATTCATCAGTTCAAAAAAATCGAGATGATCAGACAGGGGGATTAGTTTGTCGATGGTCATCTGCACCCGGCGTGATTCGAGTGCCGCCCAACCTGAAACGTAAGCTATACGTGCTTTTGAGATGGAATCGATCATGCCATTGCCCATTGCAGAAGATGGTGTCACAAGGATGCTGCCACTGACAGTGTCGCGGTTGTATCGTTCAAATGGTCCCAGATCAAAACCAAATTCCTGATAGATCTGGCAAAGTGGATAAGCACTGCCATGGACCTGTATGCGATGTTTGAGCGGTGCCAGTGCCTGCATGATCTCCTGGGATTTACCCAGTGAATAACCCAGCAAGACGGGAGTGTAGCCATCGGCAAGAGCATTTTGGGCAAACTTCCGGATTTCTTCGAATAGGATTTCGTGGAAATCCCATTTGTAAATCGGTAACCCAAACGTAGCCTCCGTGATCAGGCAATCGACCTGATTCGGTAATTCAAAACCTTCGCAAGCAGGCGAGGCAGGTGTCCGGCAGTCTCCGGTATAAAGCAGCGTGCCTTCATCCGACTCCACATATACCATAGCTGACCCCAGGATGTGGCCGGCAGGGTAGAGCGTAACCCGTGCATTGGGCAGATCCAGCGGTTCATGAAAATTCATTATCCGGGTCTCACCTGAAAAACCGCGGGCACGCATCAGTCGTGTAGTCGGTTCTGTTGTAATGACCCCAATATCACGCTTTCCCGGCACATGATCAGAATGCGCATGGGTGATGAAAATATGCTTCGATGTGGATTTTCTGATGTCCAGCCCGATATCCAGGTCGGGAAGACGAATGCCGTGAGATCCGGTTGTTCTGAGTTTTATCATGTTATTACACTCGTTCCGATGCTCTGCATCGGAATGTTTGGTTGAAGCCTTGCTTTCATATCCAGGGTCACAATTTATTTTCAAGATGCCGACACGGAAGCAGAGCTTCCATGATCGCATTCCCACGCAGAGCCTGGGAACGAGGGCTGATTATATTATACGGTACCCTCCTGACAACATGGTGTCACTATCAGTCACATCTTAACCGGCGGTATGGCCTCCCGGTTCCTCTGATTGTTGTTTAGCCGGGAAAATGAGTGAGGCAACAATGGATATGGTCAGCAAAAAGGCGATCATAATGAGGGACAGTTCGGTGCTAATGTGCACATAATCCTCGATAAGCATCTTGATGCCGATGAATGTGAGAATCCCCGAGAGTCCGTAATGCAGGAAATGAAACTTTTCCATGATCCCAGCCAGTGTGAAGTAGAGGGCACGCAGACCCAATATGGCAAACACATTAGAGCTGAAAACAATAAACGTATCCCGCGTGATGCCGAGGATAGCAGGAATGGAATCGACGGCAAATAAAATATCGGACGTTTCGATGACCACGAGTACGACCAGGAGGGGTGTGGCAATCCGCTTTTTATCCTTTTTTATAAAGAAACGATCTCCATGAAAATCATGGGTTATGGGAAGCATTCTCCTTAGGAGGCGCAATATCGGATTTTTCTCCGGATGAACTTCCTTATCCTTTTCGAAGGCCATCTTTATTCCAGTGTATACCAGGAAAGCACCAAAAATGTAGATAGTCCACGCGAAATGGTTAAGCAGAGCCACACCGGCAATGATAAAGAGGAAGCGCATGACAAGAGCTCCGAGAATCCCATAAAACAGGACTTCGTGCTGGAAGCGCGGCAACACGCCGAAATATTTAAAGATGAGCAGGAACACAAAGATATTGTCCATGCTCAGTGATTTCTCAATCAGGTACCCGGTGAAATAATCAATCCCTTGCTGATGCCCCATGAAAATGTATACACCAGCACCAAAGACCAGCGATAAGGCGATCCAGATGAATGTCCAGGTCAGCGATTCCCTGATGGTTATCTTATGGGATTCCCTGTTGAAGACCCAGAGATCGATTCCCAGCATGATCAGGATGAAAACAACGTATGCCGTCCAAAGTAGTAAAGAATGATGCATCTGGAATCGAAATCTGTTTTATAGTGGTATCTGATAGTACAGTTTAAATAGGATGTAATAGAAGGCTTTGCAAAGCCTTTTAATATTCTATACGTGGATTGTGAAATAATTCTTCAACTCATCCTCCAAAATATAAATAGATGAAGTCCCTCCTTGGGTTCCAATCGTTTCCCGGCAGGAATAGTAGCAAAGTTACGCATACAAACCGGTAATCTGAAGGCAGAAAGGAACGCAGGGATGTGCTATCTTTTTGTATGTTCACAGAAGGAACAAACGTTAAAGATGCGATACAATATTATGGAAACCGATAACAAACGTGCTCACATCCTGTTGAGCGGACGTGTTCAGGGAGTGGGCTTCCGATACTTTGTGCAGCGTACAGCCCGGGGCATGTCACTTCATGGATGGGTTCGTAATCTGCCGGATGGTCGGGTTGAAGCTGTATTTGAAGGCGACGCAGAGCATGTTCGAAAAGCCATCAAAGCCTGTGAGATAGGTCCCGGCACAGCCCGTGTCGAAAATATCAATGTAGACTGGGAAGAACCGAAGGAGTCACCAGATGGGTTCCGGATCACATTCTGAGAGCAGCCGCAAGAAAGCTGATGGAGAGCGGCTATTCATAGCCATTGACCTGCCCGAGGAGGTGCGAAGAACATTAATAAGGACAGCTGAATCAATGGATTTGAATAACGCCCGGTACAGCCGCCTCGAGCAGATGCACCTGACGCTTCGGTTCCTGGGAAATGTGTCTGAGGATCAGAAAGAATGTCTCATTCAAGGATTGGATGAAATCAGGTTACCGTCATTTAGCCTTGAGACGGATGCTCTCGGAGTCTTTCCCAGGCGGGGTTTGCCACGGATATTATGGGTCGGATTGAAGGAGCCCGGTATCTTGAACGAACTTCAGCGATCTATTGAAGAAGCCGTTGAAAAGTGTGGTTTTGAGGCGGACGACAAACCCTGGTATCCTCATATTACCCTGGTCCGGTTAAACGGGAAAAATCATCTGGCGCCGGAAATTCTTGAGGCAACTTCTGATCAATATAAGAATATGAGATTTCCGGTTGACGCATTTTATCTCTATCGCAGCGAACTGAAGAAAAGCGGGGCCGTATATTCCATTCAGGAAACGTTCAAATTAACATAGGATGATATGGCAAAACCGGGAATTAATGAACGAAAAGTCACAACTGGAACGATGGAATACCGGAAAGATGGGAACGCCCCGTTCTTCCAATATTCCAACATCCCAATATTCCATTCTTTTTCCTCATGATTTTAAGGACGGTTAATGACGACTGGTGGGGGATTTCGCAGACAACACATGCGTGGCTGGCAGGACAGTTAGCGAGAAACTGGGGAAATGAGTATTTCGCGGTTCCGGAGCCGAGAGTGGAACTGTTGGTGGCTGCCGAACTGCACGATATCGGGTGGACTGATTGGGAACAAAACCCGGAAATAAATGAGAAATCCGGGTTGCCCTATAATTTTCTGGAGATGCCGCTTTTAAAACACATCGCCATCTGGAAAAACGGATCGGATAGAGTGTTGTCTATCAGCCGGTTTGTAGCATGGTTGGTATCATGTCACAACAGCTATCTGCTGAATTTCAGAGATCTGGATCAGGAACCAGACGAGGTTCGGATAGAGGCAGAAGCATTTCTGGATGAACAAAAAGTACTGCAGAATCAACTTATCCAATCGTTGCTAGCTGACAAGTGGTATCGTCCACTCTTAACAGAAGCGTCCATGCTGAAATACCAGCAATTACTCCGGGCATGGGATTATTTTTCTTTGGTACTCTGCATGGGAGATTCGGAAGAGAACGAAATTCCGGTTGGGGGTGCAGATAGGGGGCAACCACCAATTACCGTTAAGAAGGATCAAAAGGATTTCAGGTATTTCGTTAAGCCATGGCCTTTCAATAAAGATTCGTTGCAGGTCGGTTGTGAGGCCATCAAACTTAGAAAACAAACGGAGGCTGAATTACTCAGCATTAAACCAGAACAGTTTCAATTGTTGGAATGGGAGTTGATACCGGGGTAAGACATTGAAGCAGGCCTGACTGTCGGTCCGGCAAACACAAACGTTAAACAGGTAACAATCGTGGATTAGTTGAAGATTCTTTAAAAGACGGATAATGTGTTTATTGATGTATAAACTAAATTAGCCATTTCCGTGACGCCTTGCCCACTACTAAATTTCTTGGTGAATAATCCGGGTTAATAGGTGGGTAGTCGCATTGAGCATTTGCAACATCCGTTCTTGTCGGAGAAGGCTCTGGCGAGGACGCCAGAACAAACCTGATGGGTGCTCAAAGAATGCTTCAAGTTATTATCTTGTAAAAGGAAAAAGTGAGATTCAGAAAAGGATTCCAATGAAACATTACATCATCACAGGAGCTTCGAGGGGTTTTGGGCGTTACCTGGCGGAGGCGCTGGCAGAAGACAATACCACATTTCACCTGGTTGCCCGCAGCAACATGAGAGAGGTTCAGGAGTCGATCGAAAATAAGGGTGGTAAGGTGCATGTACATCATGCAGATCTGTCTGATACCCACAAACTCCCCGGTTTGAATCACGATATATTCAAAAAAATTGACCGGCAGCAGACAGAATACATCGTGTTAGTCAATAATGCGGGTATGCTGGAACCGGTTGGCCCGGTCGGCAAATATGATCCGGAAACCTATCGAAGAAGCCTGGAAGTGAACTTCACGGCCCCGTTGTTGCTAACTTACCTGTTTGTTCATGCCGTGCAAGACTGGACGTGTCGCAAGCAGGTGGTGATGATCTCCTCCGGTGCTGCCATTAAAGCATATTACGGCTGGAGCAACTATTGCAGTACCAAGGCAGGGCTTAATCGTTTTACCGAAACACTGGCCCTTGAACAGAAAGGATTCAAGCATCCAGTAGAAGCTTTTGCCTTCAACCCGGGCCGCATTGACACCCAAATGCAGAATGTAATCAGAGAGCAATCTGCAGATGATTTCCCGCTCGTCGACGATTTCATCCGATCCAAGGAAAAAGGCCATTTAGGTGATCCTGTAAAAATCGCAGCTAAATTGGTGCGACTAATGAATGACGGCAATGTTCCGGCAGGGAAGATGATAGTGGCTGCGGAGATGGAGTGAAAAACTAATTACGGGTTTAGGGTTTGAAGTTTTGGGTTATGTTATGCGTCGTATGGTGGTATTAACTCGAAGCTCAAAACCTGAAACTCATAACATTTTACTGTTTCCCGAGCGTTAAAATTGTATCTTAATCAGTGATCTGCCCATTGTGCCTGCTATTCATAATCACAAGTAAATCAGCAATATCTGTCCATGAATCCGTATAGCCACCTGCATTGTCATACCCAGTTTAGCTTGCTTGACGGAGCCGCCCGTATCGAGGATATGATCCAGAAAGCGGCGGATCATGAGATGCCGGGAGTGGCTATCACCGATCACGGCAATATGTTTGGTGTCCCGCATTTTGTGAACGAGGCCCAGAAGCGCGGGGTCAAGCCGATTGTCGGGTGTGAGTTCTATATCACCCCGAGTGGGATGAAAGACAGGGAAGACCGGACGCGTTATCACCAGGTTTTGCTGGCAAAAAATATGATGGGTTATCGGAACCTGGTTAAGTTGTGCTCTTTGGGATATGTCGATGGTCTGTATTACAAACCCAGGATCGATAAGAAAACGCTGGAAGAGTATTCGGAAGGATTGATCGCAACGACTTGTTGCATCGCCTCGGAGATCAACCAGACCATCATCAAAAAGGGTGAGGATGAGGCAAAAAAGATTTTTGAATGGTATCTGAACCTGTTTGGTGAAGATTATTACATCGAGTTGCAGCGGCATGGTCTGAAAGATCAGAATACATGTAACGAGGTGCTCATCCGGTGGAGTAAGGAATACGGTGTAAAGATGATTGCCACAAACGACAGTCATTACACCAATAAAGAGGATTCGGAAGCCCATGACATTCTGCTGGCACTGCAGACAAATGCAGATCTGAATGATCCCAATCGTTTCCGGTTCACGGACGATTACAACAACCTGAACCCGGAATTCTACCTGAAAACGCCGGAAGAGATGCAGGAACTCTTCAGGGATGTTCCCGAGGCCATTGATAATACCATCGAAATTGTCGAAAAAACCGAGATCCTGCAACTTAATTCCGATTTGCTTCTGCCAACCTTCCGGGTGCCTCCGGAATACAAGAGTAATGACGATTATCTGCGTTACCTCACTTACGAAGGCGCAAAAAAGCGGTATGGAGAACTGACCGGGGAGGTCTCGCAGCGTATAGAGCACGAGCTTAAGATCATCGAGCAGATGGGTTTTGCAGGTTACTTTTTGATCGTACAGGGTTTTACCAGCGAAGCCAGGAAGCGTGGCGTGTTTGTGGGTCCGGGTCGTGGTTCGGCGGCGGGAAGCGTGGTGGCATACTGCATCGGGATCATCAATATCGATCCGATGAAATATGATCTGCTGTTTGAGCGGTTCCTGAATCCCGAGCGGGTGTCCCCGCCTGATATCGATATCGACTTTGATGACGTCGGCCGACAAGCGGTCATCGACTATGTAGTCGAGGAATATGGCCGACAGAATGTGTCACAGATCGTTACATACGGTACCATGAAAGCCAAAACGGCCATCCGGGATGTCGGACGTGTTTTAGGTGTGCCCCTGGCCGAGGTCAACCGTATCTCCAAGTTGTTTCCCGATCGTCCGGGCGTGGATACGTTTGCAAAAGTGCTCGATCCCGAAAAAAATCCTGACACCCATCAGGATATCAAACAATTGTTTGAGGATCCGGAGCCTCAGATTCGCCGGATGATGAAATTTGCCCGAACACTGGAAGGATCGGCCCGGCAGACCGGCATCCATGCGGCCGGGGTGATTATCGCTCCGGGCAAGGTGTACGATTATGTGCCGGTTGCTCTGTCCAAGGAAAAGGATGTCATCACCCAGTATGATGGTCCCTCCGCAGAAAAATGCGGCTTGCTGAAAATGGACTTCCTGGGTCTGAAGACCCTCTCCATCCTGAAGACGGCAATGCAGTACATCAAAGAGAATTACGGGAAAGAATATACGATAGACACGATCCCGCTGGAGGACGAGAAGACGTTCGAGCTCTACCAGCGTGGTGAAACGGTGGGTACTTTCCAGTTTGAGTCGGATGGCATGCGCAAGCATCTAAAAGATCTTAATCCGACATCGATCGACGATCTGATTGCCATGAATGCGCTGTATCGACCTGGACCAATGCAATTTATCCAGACTTATATCGAACGTAAAAAGGGCAATGAAAAGGTTGAGTATCCGCACCCAAGCCTGGAGAAAGTGCTGAAGTCGACGTACGGCATCATGGTCTACCAGGAACAGATTATGCAGGTGGCGCAGATCATGGCCGGTTATACGCTGGGAGAAGCCGACCTGCTTCGCCGTGCCATGGGTAAGAAAAAAGTCGAGGTGATGGAGAAGCAGCGTGAAATATTTATCAGTCGCGCTGTGGAACGCGACGTTGATAAAGAAACGGCTGTGGATGTCTTTGAAAAAATGGCCTACTTCGCCGGGTACGGTTTCAATAAATCACACGCTGCTGCTTATTCGGTTGTAGCTTACCAGACGGGCTATTTCAAGGCAAATTATCCTGCTGAGTATATGGCCTCAGTGCTGACGCACAACATGAACGACATCAAGAAGGTCTCATCCTTCATCGAAGAGTGCCAGCGCATGGGCATCGCCGTGGATCCGCCAAACGTGAACACGGGTGCCGGAAATTTTGTGGTTCGAGAGGGCCGGATTCAGTATGGAATGGTGGCGATTAAAGGAGTTGGAAGCCATGCGGTGGAGCAGCTTGTGGAAGAACGCGAGAAAAACGGGACTTTCAGCAGCATCTTTGATTTCACCGGCAGGGTGGATCTTCGCTCCTGTAACAGGAAAACAATTGAGAGTTTGATTACCGCCGGGGCCTTCGACAGTATTCACAGTAATCGCGCTCAACTGATGGAGAGCCTGGATGACGCGCTTCAATATGGCCAGCGCAAGCAGCAGGATGATCAGCTCAACCAGATCAGCCTTTTTGAAGCGGGCGGAAACGGCAGTGTCATCCCTGAACCGAGTTTGCGCGAGGCTCAGCCATGGACCAATATCGAGCGTTTAAAGAAAGAACGGGAACTCATCGGGTTTTATCTGAGCGGTCATCCCCTGGATAAGTTTAAAGATGATATTTCGCTGTTTTGCAGCCACCAATTGCTAGCTGAAAAGCTCGAGGAACTGGATGACCGTACACCGATTGCGTGTGCAGGCATCATTACATCGGTAAAAAGGGTGACCGACCGTAAGGGCCGGCCGTTTGCTTTTCTCACAATAGAAGATGAGGTGGGTAGTGTTGAGGTAATCGCCTTCTCCAACACGTTCGATAAGTTCATGAACCTGTTGGTCACAGATAATATAGTCGTGATTGATGGAGTCACCGATTCTCGTAGCGGTACGGTCAAGATTATAGCAAATGCATTCGACCGGATAGAGAATCTTCGCGAAAAGAATGCGGATAAGATCCGTTTGCATATTAATCTTCGTACCGAATCTCTGGTTAAAGAAGACTATAATGCAATATCAGAGTTGTTTTCTGCACATCGTGGGAACACACCGGTTGCCCTGGATGTTTTTAGTCCACATGCCAATAAACCACTACGTATGAATGTTCGAAAGTATGTGATCGATCCTTCGGAAGATATGCTTAGCGACCTGCGTAAGGTTATTGGCCGTGACAACGTCAATCTGGAGCGGGTTTAATAATCTGCATGGCGTTAAATGATGAAATTTAAGATATTAGCGATCCGGAGTTGCATCGCGGTTTAGCCGGATGGAGATGGATCGGAAACAGTTATTTAGGAGTAAAAGAAAAGAAGGAGTAAGAAATGTCAAACGCAGTCGCAGTGAGTGACACCTCATTTGAAGAAGAAGTATTACAGTCAGATAAACCGGTTTTAGTTGATTTTTGGGCTGAATGGTGCGGACCTTGCCGCATGATTGGTCCTATTGTTGACGAGCTGGCAAAAGAATATGATGGTAAGGCCAAGTTTACTAAGGTTGATGTAGACAGTAACCCCGAGATCTCGATGAAATTCAATATCCGCAGCATTCCGACGCTCTTGATTTTTAAAGGGGGTAAGGTTGTGGATCAGATCATCGGAGCGGTACCGAAATCACACCTGACCAAAAAACTGGATCAACACGTATAACCGGTTCTGAAAGATTACAATTCAAAAGGCTCCCTTTGTGGAGCCTTTTTTTATAAAATGACTTTTATCCTCAATGTTTTTCTACCCCCGACTAAGCGTATATCTCATGAAACGATAGTTTGGGGCCGATCCCGAGGAGTCAAGCTTTTTATTGATGGAATTTATTTTAGTCATTTGAACCGAAAC
>DATFNI010000002.1:0-15369 GCA_035266485.1 Balneolales bacterium | reverse complement strand
AGAACCTGAACAGCTGACGGAATGGTGGGCTTCCGGCCTGCGCATTATCGGTCCGGCTCATTATGGGCCCGGGCGTTATGCTGGTGGTACGGGATCTGAGGATGGATTGACACATGCCGGGAAAAAGCTGATTAAAGAGATGAGGCATCTTGATATCATACTGGATATGACTCATCTGTCGGATCGTGCTTTTTGGGAGGCGATGGATCTCTACAACGGACCCTTGATTGCGAGTCATAATAATTGCCGTGCACTGGTGCCCCACCAGCGTCAGTACAGTGATGAACAAATCCAGGCAATCATAAATTGTGATGGTGTCATTGGTGCCGCATTCGATAACTGGATGATTGGACCGGGGTGGGTCAGGGGAGCGACTAACAACAAACCGGTTATCATGGACCAGGTCGTCGACCATATAGATCATATCTGCCAGCTTGCAGGCAACAGCCATCATGCAGCCATAGGCAGTGACCTGGATGGAGGATTTGGCAGAGAACAATCACCATCCGATTTGGATACCATTGCAGATTTACAAAAAATACCCGGCTTATTAAAAAAACGAGGTTACAAAGAAACAGATATCGATGCCATAATGCATGGCAACTGGCTTCGTACGCTCAGAAAAGCCTGGGCGGGGGAATGAAAGAAAGATGGGAATTTTAATGCATTTGATTTGCCTTCCATCAATCCTTTACTAATCAAATCTAATGAGGGAGTTAGGCCCTTATTTCCCTATATCTTTATTGCTCCCCACCTTTTACATACTTCACCATCCAGCCAACCCAGCGTTTGAAGATACTCGTTGTCCGTACGATGTCGTGCGGGAAGTGGGTATTGGCCGGATAGGCATAAAATTCAGTATGTACCCCGTTATCACGCAAGGCATGATACATCTCATAGCTGTTGATGATCGGCACATTGGGATCACCGACATCGCCCATAATCAGGGTTGGTGCCTTGACATTATGCGCATACATGATTGGCGATTGTTCGCGCCAAATCTTCCAGTATTTTTTGACCCACGGAGAACCCCCGAAGAAATAGAGATCACCGGTCTGGTAGAAGGCTATCGTGTAATCCATCACCCAGTCGTTAAGAGCTGCTCCCTCGACGGCTGCCTTCCACTTGTCAGGGTAGTTACCATTTAGCCACGAAGTCATGTAGCCACCATATGACCATCCGGAAACGCCAATCCTGCTCACATCGATCATACCCGTTTTTTCCACTTCCTTCAATCCGGCCATCGCATCTTCTCCGGGACCTTTTCCGGTGTCCCTGTAAATGGCATGCTGGTAGGCATCGCCGAGGTTGACGCTGCCCCGGTAATTGGGCTGGAATACAAAGAATCCTTTAGCCGCAAAAAGTTGAGGCAGGGCAGAAAACCGAACACCCGACGCTCCCTCGGGTCCGCCGTGAATAACGAGTACGAGCGGATATTTCTTCCCCGCTTTATAATCGACGGGATAAATCAGCACCCCATCTTCTTGAAATCCGCCCGGGCCTTTCCAATCAATACCCGTTGCTTTACCCAGAGCAAGGTTGTCAACGAAACCATTGAGGTCAGTTAGCCGTCTTGGTTTGCCTGTTACCGAATCCATGACATACAATTCCTGTGGATGGTTTGCTGTACTTCCGGTAAAAGCTATAACACCATTATTGGAGACACTCAGGGAATAGCCGGGGTTAACATCACCCAGATCCAGTTGCTCAGCTTTTCCATTTACCGGTTGGTTCCACATCACGGACATAGTACCCTTGTCACCCGTTAGTAATAGTGACCTGCCGTCAGGAAGCCAGGCGTACGAGTTAATATTTCGAGCCAGTTCATGCGTTGCATCGGAGATATCCCCATCCTGATCAACATAAACCGCATTGCCGTTATTCATGTCTCCATTTCGTGGTCGCATGAATGCGAGCGTATTGCCTTCGGGTGCAAACACAGGATGTCCGGATCCTTCACCGTCCACAATGGTACGCACCTTGCCGCCGCTGGTATCCACTTCAGCCAGGGTCGAATGCCATGCATTACCATACCAGACATCAGGAAATTTCTGAAAGACAATCGATTTACCGTCCGGTGACCAGGCTAACGGTGTGATGGTTCCCTGGTCGGTGTCAATGCTCCAGGAACCGTGTGTCAGTCGTTTGGGCGTTCCTCCTTTAGATGAGACGGTCCAAAGATGCCAGGGTTGGACCGCTGCCCGTGTCGTGTAATTTTCATCGGTTACCTTAAAACCGTCTTCATGATGCTTGATTGCTTTTGGATTGGGAACGGTGTCCTGGGCGACAAAGGCGATCATCTTCCCATCAGGGCTCCAGGAGAATTCGTCGATTCCCGTCTTTGATTTTGTGATGCGAACAGGATCGCCGCCTTTCATTGACATCACAAATAGCTGTGTTTTCTTTGTTTCCGGATCCTTTGAAAGAAACGCAAGGCGGCTTCCTTTCGGCGACCAGCGTGGTTCCGAGATCCCTTCACGGTTGTAGGTGATGCTGCGTGATGATCCGTCCGCAACATTCACCAAATCAATTTCCTGCTTGCTCTTGTCTTCCTTCCAGTCAGGCCTCGAGACAATTACTGCAATTTGAGTACCATCCGGAGAGATGCGCGGACTTGAGAGGTTCACCAATTTTCGTAAGTCCTTGAGCTGGAAATGTTGTTTTGTGGTTTGTGCTAAAGAGGCCCTGGTTATCAATGCACAAAAAATAACTAGTACAATTCGTCTGGCTGTTTTCATAAAGCGACTGCTTGCTTACAATCTTTAGTTATAAAACCTCCTGGTCTTAAAATATTGAAGAGAAAATAGGGCGACAGGTCGTATTTGAAAAATAAATTTGCAAGGTTTTACAGATAGGACCTACACGATAACCTTGAAATTAGCCAAATTCAGTGATGTGGTTTGAGAGGGAAAGAGCTGAAAATTTCCGGAAATTGATCTGATTCCATGGGTCAACGTTTAAATCTCCGGTTGTGCAATTTGTGATCGAATGAGAACCTGCCGGCTCCGGCGAATAACAGAACCACAAAAATTAATAAGTAGAGTAGAGCTTTCTCTTTGATGGCGATAGGATCCGCCCCATGTTGAATAAAAGCAGCCACCGACAGGTCAATAATCGGTGGAATTGCGGCCAGGCGCGTTCCCAAACCAAGGAAAATGAATATCACGCAAATGGTTTCGGCAAAGGTGGAAAGAACAAGTGATAGTACTGAGCCCATGCCGAGAGGATCTGGAAAATGAATATTTCCGGTGACGATCATAACCAGCTTGGGAATGCCGTGTGTTAATAATAGGACAGCAATTCCGATTCGCAAAATTAGAATCGCGAGATGTGATGCGGTTGAATTCAAATCTGTCGAAAGTGACCAGCGAAACATGATACCCGTTATCTTGTAAAGCCATACATTATTAATAAGCCATCAAGATAAAATCTAGATGCTTTTGTACCGGATAGTCAGGGATAAGGTGCAAATAGATGGGATAGAATCCGATTAAGCGCAGGGAGAACCGAATTAATGAGTTGTCGGATGGTCAGGCGGCAGATGAGATTACATATTTAACGTGAGTTCGATATAGTAAAATGTTCGGGATCAGGTTGAATTTTACGGTTTTAAGGCATTCGGAAAGTTTTAATGAATGAAAGCTAAGTGACATGTCCTCCAATTTTTAAACGAAGGTTTTTCTCACAGTCTCGCATATGGGTGGGCGGGGTACATCGGCCGGACTCCATTTCCAAGGTGTCTTGGGAACAAAAATTCCAACATGGTATTGAACATGTCACCACAGCGAACTGACGTTATTCAGGCAACTCATGTAACCTCTGAACGCAGCACTTCCAGTGGTGGCCTGCGGTAGATGCTTCGGCTGTTGAGCATCCCAATGAGTAAGGTGAGTAAGGTAAGGCTCAGAATACTACCAATGATCAGCCAGGGTTCAGGAAAGAAAATGAGATCGAAGTAGTAATACCCGAGCAGCCAGGTGGAACCGAGAGAGATGATGAGACCGGTTAGCGCGGCAAATAACCCGAGGAACAGGTATTCTACGGCAAGGATGGAAATGATTTGTTTCCGTTTGGCACCGAGCGTTCGTAACAGCACACTTTCCCGGATGCGTTGCAGCCGGCTTGTGACCACAGATCCCGCCAAAACAATCAAGCCGGTTACCACGCTGAACAAGGCCATGAAACGGATGACGAATGATACTTTATCCAGGAACGTCTGTACGGTTTGCAGGATAAGCGACAGATCGATGGAAGAGATATTGGGATAGGCAGTCACGACAGCCGCTTGCAGCCGGACAGATGCGTTGGCATTGGGGGCATGCGTGACTATCGCGTTAAAATGCGGGGCAGGCTCAAGGACACCGTCCGGGAAGACCATGAAGAAGTTTGGCTGAACCCGTTGCCAGTCCACTTTTCTGACACTCCCGATAACGGCCTTAACCGGTGCGCCCTGGACGTTGAAGGTGATCGAGTCGCCCAGCTTCAGGTGTAGCGATTCCATAACGCGCTGGGAGGCCGAAACGGGTACCGGAGAGGTTCCCGTTTTTACTTTCCCGGTAAATTTCCCCTGAATCAGTGTTTCCGAACTGATCAGGGAATCACGGTATGTGGATCGGTATTCGTGTCTGAGTGCCCACCGTTCGGCATGCATCGAGGTGTCGTTACGGATAGCATCGATACCTTTTCCATTGATGGACTGTATCCGCATGGTGACAATCGGAACATTCTGAAGGATCGGCATCTTGTTCTCGTGCAATATCTTTTCGACACCGCTTAGCTGATCCGGCTGAATATCGAACATCACTAGATTCCCCTTGTCAACCTTGCCGCGAACATTCAGTTGCTGCATGAGCATTTGCTGTGCGAAATACATCGTGCTGATGAGCAGCATGCCGAGACCAAGGGATAAAATCAGTGTAGTGGTCTGATTGTTGGGACGATACAGGTTGGCGAGTCCCTGCCTCCAAACATAGCTCCAGGATGAGGGGAAGAAACGCCGCACCAGCCATATCAGAAGGCGAGCGGTCAGCCACAGGAAGGTAAAGGCTATGGCAATTGAGAGGGTGAAGAAAATGCCAATCCTGATACTCTGCGTGATCAACCCCGCATAAACAACGATGAGCAAGGCGATAAGGGCGAAAATTGTCCATCGTACCCCCTTGCCCAGGAGATTTTGCAGAGGGACTTCAGAGGTGCGCAGTGTCTCAAGCGGCGATATCTTGCGCACGGCCAATAACGGAAGCAAGGCAAAGATAACCGCGACAATGATACCGGTCGTCATTCCGAAGATAACAGCCTCCCATGATATTCGGATAATAACCTGAACGGGCAGGAACACACTGAAAACTTCAGGCAAAAAGTACTGCAATCCCAGTCCGGCAAGCACCCCAACCAGTGAACCGATGAAACCCATCGCTACAGCCTGGAGCAGGAAGATACCGAGCGTTTGATTGGATTTTGCCCCCAGGCAACGAAGCACAGCAACGGTATTAATCTTGTTCTTGATATACACATTAACCGAGCTGGCGACGCCGATTCCGCCCAGCAGTAGTGCGATAAATCCGGCCATATTCAGGAAACGGGTCAGATTTCCCAGCACGCGGCCGAAACTGCGCTTACGATCGGCTACTGTTTCGGTGTGGATCTGGTGTTCATGGCCAAAAGCTTCGGCCCGCCCAATAATGGCAGGAAGATTCCTGTTCGAACCGAATTTGAAATACGTCCGGTATTCTACACGGCTGCCGGTTTGAATCAGTCCCGTTTCGGTGAGGTATCTCTTAGGAAAAAACACGCGGGGGCCGATCAGCGAGACAGCTGCTGCTTCGCCGGGTATCTTCAGTATTTCACCGGCAATCCGGAATTTGACATTGCCTATTTGGATACTATCTCCTACCGAGGCTCCAAAACGGATCATCAGGGCCTGATCGACCAAGGCATTCTGACCGTTTCGAAAAGTCTGCGCCGCATTGGCGGGTTCTGTCTGCAGTTCTCCATAAAACGGATAAGGTCCGTTTAGAGCACGGATCTCACAAAGACGTGTTTGTTCTTTTTGGGGGTAGAGGACCATAGAAGCAAAGTTCACTTCCTGGGCCTGTTGCCCGCCCAGTGAATCAATGAATGCTTTGGTCACATCGGTGTAGGGTTGCCGGCTTTCCATAGACAGGTCGGCACCAAGCAGCGTTTTTGCCTGATCATCGAGTGTATAATTCAGATTGTCGCGAAAAGAGATGAGTGCGACCTGTGCGGCCACCCCGGCAATGATGGCAGCTACGTAGATAAACAAACGTCTTTTGTGAGAGCGTGAATCACGCCAGGCCATCAGCCATGTCCAACGGGAAAAGAGGGCATTCATGTTAGTTTTTCCGGCTTTTCAGTGTTTATGTTCATCAGGACGGCTTAAAACTAGCTATCGCTCATGGGGAAATAAGGAAATATGGGTATAAGGATATAGGGAATCGAAATGTGTCGAATTTTCAAACGTTCCGTTGTTTCCGTATTTCCTTATAACCTTATTCCCCATGATTCTAATATCGTATCATTTTATTCCACATCGGTATTCCTCTCAATCGGATGTACCTCCGGTGGCTATCTCTGAAGCCTCAGTATCTGAATAAATCGCGCCGTCCCTGAGCCGAATCAGCCGGTCACATTTGCCTGCCAGATCCAGGTTATGTGTGACCAGCAACAGCGTCGCACCGTGGACCCGGTTCATCTCAAAAAGCAAATCCTCGATAATATGGCTGGTTTCATTATCCAGGTTTCCTGTCGGTTCGTCGGCAAACAGCAACTCCGGACGGTTGATGAACGCCCGCGCAAGGGATACACGCTGCTGTTCCCCACCTGACAATTGAGATGGATAGTGATGTGCGCGATCCGAAAGTCCGACTTGATCAAGCAGATCCACCGCCGCCTGACGTACATCCTTCTTACCCCGCAACTCCATGGGAACCATCACATTTTCGAGTGCCGTGAGGGTCGTTACAAGCTGAAAATTCTGAAATACGAAACCCACATATTGGTTACGGATTTCGGCTCTTTCATCCTCATCAAGCTCATTCAGGGATACTCCATTTAATGATACATTGCCGGAAGTTGGTCGATCGAGACCGGCACAAAGACCGAGAAGTGTGGTCTTGCCGCTTCCTGAAGGTCCCACAATGGCGCATGTAGTTCCACGTTCAACAGAAAAAGTTATGGAATTCAGAACGGTCAGATTGTGATCCCCGCTTATGAAACTCTGGGTGAGCTGATCGACCTCTAATATCGGATTACCCATGGAATTGTTTTTTATAAATGACAAAGAATTATCAACGCAACAGCAATGTATTGAATTTTGATCGTAGATTTGTTGGACACTTTTGCCGGTTAAATATCACGATTGAATATGAAAACAATCTGAAACGACTTTTAAAAGAATAAACCGGTGATTCTGCCAGGCTTCACAGAACTTAATCCATATCAACCTTAGCGAGCTTTGCGGTTTTAAAAAAAAGGATCGTTACTTTATGATCTCTGATTGAAAATAGTCAGATGATATAAAAAAGAATATTTGGAATGAAAAAGCTGTTATCACTCAGCCTTCTGCTTTTAGGGTTTATGCTGACAGGAAAGGCAAATGCGTTTGTGAAAAATGATACCACAACCGTCCTGTTCCTGGGCGACAGTATAACGGCAGGGCTGGGAGTTGGTGAGAATAATGCCTATCCGGCCATCATTCAGCATAAGGTGGATTCCCTTGGGTGGAACGTGGATGTGATCAATGCCGGGCTGAGTGGGGAGACCTCTGCCGGCGGCCTGCGCCGTGTCAACTGGCTGATCCGCCAATGGCGGAGGATCGACGTAATGGTGCTGGAGCTAGGAGCCAATGATGGTTTGCGCGGCATCGATCCAAAATCCACAAAGAAGAATCTTCAGGAAATCATCGATACGGTGAAAGCTAAAAATCCAGGTGTACGAATAATACTGGCTGGCATGCAGGTTCCTCCGAACCTTGGACAACAATACACGACCGAGTTCAAAGATATTTATCCGGAACTGGCTAAGACCGATCACACATTGTTGATCCCGTTTCTTCTTCAGGGAGTGGGAGGAGTACCTTCTTTGAATCAGGGGGATGGTATTCACCCAAATATCAAAGGTCATAAGATTGTCGCTCAAAACGTATGGGAAGTATTGAAACCGGTGTTGGAAGAATTGCGAATCAAGAACAAAAATAGATAAGCAAGTCTATATTTATTGGTAGCTTGTATGCCTCCTGTTTTATAAAATGACATCATTGTTACTTGTCCGGTTCAATGAAAATCCGTGGGCAAGAATGATCTCGATATGTTTGATCATTATGAGGAGGGGTTATGAAATTTCTGCTTTGCAAATTAATCCTGATCCCGCTTTTACTTATGTCAACCGCCGTTTTGGGACAGGAAGCTGATCGTCAAACTGATGTAGCCTATTATTCGTTGAAAGACCGGCATAGTCTCGATTTATCTTTTGGTCTGTTGAGTGATTTGAACAGTTCAGCAGACGTTACTGTCGGCGGGGTCCATACCCGTTCATCAGGCAACGGGTTTCTGGGTTCCGTTATTTATTCCTATTGGCCCGAAGACGAATTGGCCGTCAGCATCCACGTCGGGGTACAAAATACAGATATAAAAACATCGGTTACTGGTTTGAATGTCGTCTCCGAGTCGGCAGTTATTATCCCGGTATTATTTGGAGTGAAATATCAGGTATTCCGAATCACCGAACATAATAATTTCCGGCCATATGCCTCTGTTTCTATCGGCCCTTACTTTGGATTTGTTTCAAATGTCCGGACCGGATTTGGAGTGACAACCGAATCGATCGCGGAAGTTGTCCTTGGGTCCCGGTTGGCTGCTGATTTTGACTTGTTACTCAGCCGTCGTTTTAAACTGGGTATTGGAGCCGGATATCGTTTCGTCTCAGATTTCAGCCGACGGATTGGAACCGAAAGGAATTATAGCAGCCCGGAGTTTTCCATATGTTTGGGATTCATTCTGGGTCGCGCGAAAAATTAGGAAATGAGATCGTATGGCAAGAGAAGATTTATATAAGCACACCGGCATATCCATCGACCGTATTGACCACATTGTCTTAACAGTGAAGAATATCGAAGAAACTGTGCGGTTTTATACGACCGTACTTGGTATGGAGAAAATAGAGTTCGGTCAGGGAAGAGTAGCCCTCAAATTCGGACGCCAAAAGATTAACCTGCATCAGGCTGGGAAGGAGATCGAACCCAAGGCTACGGCACCGACACCCGGTTCCGCTGATTTGTGCCTGATAACGGAAACTTCAATTGCCGAGGCAATGGATCATATAAAGAATAAGGGGATTCCAATCGTCGGGGGTCCCGTGAACCGGACGGGCGCCAACGGCCTGATCACGTCATTCTATTTCAGGGATCCGGACGGGAATTTGATTGAAGTATCAGTCTATTCGTGAGCTGTCCGTGCGGTGCAAAATATCGCAACATCTACATAGTTCAGGTGTAGCGCGATGCTGTTATCATATTGATTTTTTTATAAAGTTACTTCGTAACAGAAAATCATTCTATTGGAGGAGATAATGTCGACGCTCAAAGAAGCTGCTGAGGAATTCCTGTCCCACAAGAGAATTGCGGTAGCTGGCGTATCGCGCAAGGGCGATACGGCTGGTAATATCATTTATAAAAAGCTTCGTGACACGGGGTATGAAGTTTTTCCCGTCAATCCCAATGCCAGCGAGGTGGAAGGAGACAAGTGCTATCCTGATCTGGCCTCGATTCCGGGAGGTGTAGAGGGAGTGGTGATTGCCACGCATCCGGAAGTAACCGAAAGTGTGGTAAAGGACTGTGCCGATCTGGGTATTAAGCGGGTCTGGATGCACAGGGCGTTCGGACACGGAAGTGTTGATGAGAAGGCTGTTCGCTTGTGTCACAACCTCGGAATTTCGGTCATACCGGGAAGCTGTCCTATGATGTTTTGTGATCCGGTAGATACGGGGCATAAGTGTATCCGGTGGTTCCTGAAAGTCGGCGGCAAACAGGCTAAGCCGGATGAATATGCGGTGATTTGAATATCATTATTAACGTGAATTCGAGATAAGAATCGAAGGCAAAGGAATAGAACACGGACAACACAGATGATGCGGACTCTCGCGGGCAAAATTTAAAATAGCCCATCACCATGGATATGGAGAGGGGTGGGGGTGAGGTATGACGGCCAGATACCCTTTCCGAATGCCTTGAAAACGTGAAATTCAACCTAATCCCGAACATTTTACTATATCGAACCGACGTTAATTCATAATTCAAAATTTTCAATTCAAAATTCCCTCACGCCCACCACGGGTATTTCCGGAAATCGGGCTTACGTTTCTCAAGAAACGCATCGCGACCTTCCTGAGCCTCTTCGGTCATGTAAGCAAGACGCGTCGTTTCGCCGGCAAAGGTTTGCTGGCCGGCCAGGCCATCATCTACCAGGTTAAAGGCCAACTTCAACATGCGGATGGCTGTCGGACTCTTTTGGAGGATTTCGTCGGCCCATTGCAGTGCCACTTCTTCAAGCTGATCATGCGGGACCACTGCATTCACCATGCCCATCTCAAAAGCTTCCTGAGCTGAATAGTTGCGTCCGAGAAAGAATATCTCGCGGGCTCGTTTTTGACCGACCTGGCGGGCCAGCAACCCGGATCCATAACCGGCATCGAAGCTGGCGACGTCGGCATCAGTCTGCTTGAATATGGCGTGTTCTTTACTGGCAATGGTCAGGTCGCATACGACATGAAGACTGTGTCCGCCGCCAACAGCCCATCCCGGTACAACGGCGATAACCACCTTGGGCATGAAACGGATCAATCGCTGCAATTCCAGTACGTTCAGTCGTGGGGTATTCTTGCTGTCTTTATATCCGGCCTTATCACGAATGCGCTGATCACCACCGGAGCAGAACGCATAAACGCCATCTTTGGCAGGCCCTTCGCCGGTAAGCAGGGCAACTCCGATACTCTGGTCGTCCCTCACATCGGCAAAGGCATCATACATTTCAAAAATGGTCGTTGGACGAAAGGCATTACGAACATCGGGCCGGTTAAATGCAATACGCGCCACCCCGTCGCCTTTTTTATAAGTAATATCTTCGTAATCCTTTACTGTCTTCCAATTCATAATCTTACAATTTGTTGAGATTCGATAAATCTTCTTATGGTATTAACATACTTGTTCGGATCGTCCACATGGACCCGGTGACCGCAACCGGCTAGAATATAATGTTTACAATCGGGAATATGCCGGCTCATTTCATTGCCAATGGTCGAATATTTTACATCCTGCTGCCCCGTGATAAGCAAGGTAGGAAGTGATATATGTCCCAACTGATGGCGTACAGATGCCATGCTGGCCGAACCGAAACCAATCAGGCTATTAGCCAGTCCGTGGGGGCGCTGACGACGCTGAATATAGTCCAGATTTTGTTGGGTTTCTTCTTTTAAAGGCTGGGATGCTGCGAATAGCGGGTTGCGGTTCCACTTGTCAACGAATGTGTGGAAGTCGTTCAGAATACGATCGGCATTATCCTGATCGCTTCTGAGTCTGTCTTTTTTGACTGCAGGATCCTCAATGCCATAGGTGGTGCTCTCCAGAATTAGTCCGGCCAGGTTCAGATTATTATTGAGTGCAATTCGCAGGGCGAGTCGTCCTCCCATACTGTAGCCCAGCAGAAAGGTACCCTGAAGATTGAGCTGACTCAGCAAATCGTTAATATCGTCGATCTGGTTTGATAGTTCATATCGTTGACTGTTCCCGGGTGCATCGGTTTGACCATGACCGATAAGATCAATTGTTACGGGATTGCTGAAAGCCTGTAAAACGGCTATTAGATGATCAAAAATGCCCGAATCCCCCATAAAACCGTGCAACATAACCAAATATGGAAGAGCTGGTTTTTGAGAATGGATATAGTAATGGTAATTGATACCTCTGATTTCCTTGAACATGGCGTTTACCGACTAAGGCGCAACCGTAAATTCATCGATTGTTCAGAATCCGTCACACATTCAATTATGTGAAATCCCTTGTTACCAATCAACCCTTTGAACTCATTAACCAGTTCGCCGTTGCTTTCTACCCGGTGAAATTTTATATCGTAAGCCCTGGACAAATGTTCCAGATCTGCCTGTTGTTGAGTGACAAAATAGGTATCGAATACGTCCTTATAGGAGACAATGGGCAGCATTCTGAAGATACCGCCTCCTTTATTGTTGAGGACAAGTATGACAATTGTCTGATTTCCGGAAAGATTTCTGGCCGATAGTAAGGCATTGGTGTCGTGGAGAAAAGCAAGATCACCGGTTATGAGAATCGCATCCTTTTCCGATGCCATCGCTGCCCCCAGAAATGTGGATGTGACTCCATCAATGCCACTGGCACCGCGGTTCACAAGAACCGGACCTTCCCCTGTATATCGGTACCCGAATAAATCAAAGTCGCGTACAGGAAACGAATTGGACAACATGACCAGCCAATCGTCCGGTATCTTCGGCGAGATATGATAATGGGCATGCCCATCGGTAAAGGGACCTGCTTCATCCAGCACTTCCCGGACAGTATCTGCATGTTTATCTGAATGCTGTTTCCACTGGTTCAGCCATCCTGTGTCGGTATTTGTATCAGTATCATCGAGATTGAAACGATATGACGGTACTGTATAAAAATCGTTGGCAGTGATAACCGGATCCCGAAATTCTTTCGAGTCGTTAACCACAACCTGATCAGCACTTTCCCAGGCTATAAGCCAGAGGTCGAGGCCTTTGCTGATTGTGGGGCTACCAAACCGTATAATCAGATCTGGCTGTAAAGATTGGCGGATTTCACGGTTTTTCAGGAAGCTGTCGAATCCGTAAATAAACGAAGGTTGATCTCCTGATCGATACCCGGAAAGCTGTGAATGTGCCTCTGTCAGTAGCGGGGCATTCAACTTTTGTGCCAGTCTGAAAGGTCCGTCGCCACGAACTGCCGGATCGATTCCACCAGCGACAATCACAGGTCGTTTGGCGTTTTTGATGCGTTCAGTCAGTTGGGTGGGCAATGATGTAGTGGGTTTATCTAAAAACTCACCGGTATCATCCGCCGATCTCTTTTTTAGAGAGCCAGCTATTCTTTCCGATTCACTCTGGTAATGGTCCGGTTCCGGTTCAAAAGGTTTGCGAAATGAAAAGTTAATATGAACCGGCCCTTTGTCTGCAACAGACTTTCGGTATGCCTGATTTGCAAGCAGTAATAATCTTTTGATATCAGGCACGGCATCAACCGGCTCGCCGACTTCAAAGAAGAATCGTGGGTAATCACCAAAAATTTTGAGTTGATCGATAGCCTGCGAGGCGCCTATTGACCGTAGATTCGGGGGACGATCTGTTGTCAGTATAAGCAGCGGGACCTCCGACATCGATGCTTCGATGACGGCCGGATAGTAGTTGGCTGCAGCTGTTCCCGAGGTGCAGACGATCGCTGCAGGATTGCCCGTGATTTTTGCGATGCCAAGGGCAATGAAAGCTGCCGACCGTTCATCCAAAACAACGGTTTTGCAAATGCCGGGGTGTGCCGAAAATGCGAGTGTGAGTGGTGTGGAGCGGGATCCGGGCGATATGATCACATTTCTAAGCCCGTCTGTTGCCAGGGTTTCCACAAACTTGAGACACCAGTCGAATGTGAAGTTTCCGGAGGTTTTCATACCATCAGACGGCCTGGAATGCTGAAAGCAGCGGGATCAGTTTCAGTTCCGTCTCCTCCCATTCTGCCTGTGGATCAGAATCGGCTACAACACCACATCCGGCATAAATCTCAGCATTGTTATCTTCAAGAAGAGCGCTTCGGATGGCCACCGAAAATTCACCATTCCCGGATCGGTCGAGCCAGCCAACGGGACCCGCATACCATCCCCGTTCAAACGATTCGAGACGGCGGATCAGGTTGAGTGCCGATTGTCTGGGCAGACCGCCGACGGCCGGGGTAGGATGAAGGTTACTGATCAGCTCCAGTGGATTGACGCCTTCTTTCATCTGGCCGGTTATAGGCGTATAAAGATGCTGAACATTGGGGTAACGGATGATTCGCGGTTCGTCCGGCGCGTATAACTGGACGGTGAATTCTTTCAACCGCTCCGTGATGGCATCGACAACGAAACGATGTTCCGAAAGATCCTTCTCACTGCTGGAAAGTTGATTAGCAAGTTCCGTATCGCGTTTTTCATCGGCATCCCTGGAAATACTTCCCGCGAGGCTTTCGGTCACAATATGCCCGTTATGAAAAGCGGCCAGACGCTCCGGCGTGCTTCCAAAGAACGATTTGCCTTTACCTGGTTGAATCCAGAACTGGTAGCAGTTTGGATATTTTTCCTTCAGGCTTTGCAACAAAACTGCAGGATCGGGTTGTCCGACGGTTTTAATATGTACCGAACGGGCCAACACTACCTTCTCAAATTCCCCGGCCTTAATCTTTTCGGTTATCTCACCAACCTTTGCCTTCCATGATTCAGGCTGGTCGGCTGCAATCTGGCCGGTTAGCGATGACTGGTAAGAACCGGAAGCCTGTTGATCATTATCAAGATGATTGAAAAATTGCCTGAGCCGCAAGGTAACCTGGTGTTCGATCTCCTTCCGCTGGGTGGCGGGTGTTACCAGTAAATTGATGGTCGTAAATCCTTTATCACCTTTGCGAAAATAGAGCCAGGCCGGCACAGTGAAGAAACCATTATGGAAATCACTCCATCGATCGTCCTGAAATTCATCGAAAAAAGAGAAGCCCCCGACAAACAGCGGCTGATCGGGTAAATCATCCGGATACGTGAAGCTGCGGGTTTGCCAGGTTTGAATCATGCGTGAAAGCTGGTCAAACCTGGAGGGACCGTCTGCTGTCAATGTCAGCAGGGATTCGCCACCACAGAGGCCGATGTTATGGTCTGGTTTTTCCCAGTAAAAACGAAATCCCGATGATATCTCATTTTGAATCACATGCAGTGGTTCGACGGGGTTAACCTGGATGGTTACGGAGAGCAGGTGTGGTCGGGCGGACTCTTTAACAGTACCGGCCGCCTTTTTGAAAAAAGCGGACCATGCTGGCTGCTTAAATAGCTCATCTGTTGTTACTGAAAGCGACTCGACGTCATGCAATGGCGGTTCAACCATGCGGCATATAATTGATTCCAAAAGACTTATTAGCAGAATGGATCACAATCAGTTGTAAGATCATATCTCATGAATATCCAATGCTTACGGGCCTGGGACCAAACAAATCACAGGCCCTTTTTTAAGCATAAAGAAGATACTCTGAAATTTTGTGATATTCTAATGCATATCAGACTAATGAATCCTAAAAAA
>DATFNI010000001.1:0-4605 GCA_035266485.1 Balneolales bacterium | reverse complement strand
AAGAATGTGAGCATCGATCGCGAAAAACGGCATGCGTCTGTAGAGCCCGGGGCAACTCTGGCTGATTTCGATCGAAAGACACAGGAACATGCATTGGCCACACCTGTTGGAATAAACTCGACAACGGGTATCTCAGGCCTGACCCTTGGTGGAGGATTTGGGTGGTTAACCAGGAAATATGGAATGACCGTGGATAACCTTATTTCAGCCGATGTCGTTACCGCTGACGGGAAAAAATTGAAAGCAAGCGCAGAGGAAAATTCTGATTTGTTCTGGGCGATCCGGGGAGGCGGAGGTAACTTCGGTATTGTAACACAATTCGAATTCAAGCTGCATCCGGTCGGGCCGGAAGTACTCGCCGGTTTGATCGTTTTTCCATTAAAACAGGCCAAATCAATCCTCACACAATATCGTGAATATATGAAGGATGCTCCCCCTGAATTGAACATTTGGGCCGTGTTCCGCCAGGCCCCGCCACTGCCGTTTCTTCCGGAGAATGTTCATGGGAAGGATGTCCTCGTTCTGCCAGTCTTCTACGCCGGCTCATCAGAGGAAGGTGAAAAATTAATCGCCCCTGTCAGAAAATTTGGTAATGCATATGGAGAACATGTTGGAGCTCAACCGTACATCCAATGGCAGCAAGCTTTTGATCCGCTACTCACCCCGGGTGCAAGAAACTATTGGAAATCACACAACTTCACCGAAGTGAGCGATGGGTTGATTGACACAATGATTGAGTTTGCGGCCAAGCTGCCTTCTCCTCATTGTGAAATATTTATAGGGAATGCTGAAGGTGAAGCCAACAAAATCCCATCCAGTGCAATGGCTTACCCGCACAGGGATACGAAATATATATGCAATGTACACGGACGGTGGGAAGAAGCGAAACTGGATGAGCGTTGCATAGCATGGGCGCGCGCTTTTTATAAAGCTACCATGCCTTACGCTTTGTCTGGCGCCTATGTGAATTTCATGACTGGCGATGAGGCTGACCAGCTTGCCACAGCCTACGGCTCCAATTATGACAAACTGGTCCAAATAAAAAGAAAATATGATCCGGAAAACATTTTCCATATAAACCATAATGTTAAACCGTAATTAACACTCGTTGGGATAAAAAAAGCGCTGCAACACTTCTTTTGAACTGTATCTTGCGGCGCTTTTTTAGATATCACCCGGCAGCTTATTGTACAATACGTAGCAAACGGGCGTTTACGTCAGGCTTCTGGATTTTTCTTTACACTCGCATGGAAAAACAGTACGTTAATGAATGTATTAACCCGTATCTGATCACAGATACGACCATGACTCCAATGATATATTGATCAACCAAATCAATTTGTCATGAGAAGAATCCTGCCTTTGGCAATTATCCTGTTACTCCTCTCCTCCTGCCGTTTATTTGATGTGCAATCTTAACCTCACCTAAAACCGGATTTCGACAGAGCCTCACCGTTAACCATCTCCGGACAATTGTGTTATCTTAATGCAGTGCGCACGATTCTCCCTAAAATATCCAAAGTTTTACATACAAAATTGCCGCTGGTTATATAAATACTTATTTTAAGGTCTTAATATCTGAAATATACGACCGGTAACAAACGTTGAATTGTTTTTGGGACAAGGCACAGGTCAGGTTAAATCAATTGGTCAAAGGAAATCTCCTGTCCATTTGTCTGATTTGTATACTGAAACACCGGAGATTCCAAAAAGGCATTTTCACCATCGACCGTATGAAATAAAGGCCTGATGATTAATAACTTCCCATTGTTTAACATCGTCGCACTATGACTTCACAATATAGCACGCATACATTTCACATCCCCGTAATGGGTACAGGTTTTTCCATTGATACCCCGGTTAAAGTAGCTCCATACGGTATTTCATCTGTTATTTCCATTGTTGATGATATACTGGTCGAACAGATGCGGGAGTATCTCAGCTCCAAATATGGTCATCCCTATACCCCGATCACAGAAAAGCAGGATGATTTCAGAGCACAAAGGATCACTTCGTATCTGAACCTTGTGGAACAGATCGTGACGGAGAAATTTGAGAAGCTCAAACAATCGGTTTCGATCCTTGGTGGCGAATGGGACAAATTCGTCCATATGCTGCCCGACGCATCAGGCCTGAAAAAAACAATCAAGAAATTGGTCGACAACGGCATCAGTCTGGAAGATTTGCGTAACTGGCTGAATGAGCATATCACACCCGGTTCGATTGATGTCAACATTATGACCAAGCTCGACAAGGAAAATTACGGAAAAGACGGCAAACTCCCGATTGAGTATAACGATGCCCATGCCGCCCTGAGAGGATTTGCCCGGAGTACGCTCTCCTCTTCTCTGGTCCTGTCGGCCGGAATCAACCCGAGGTTGTACAGTTATATCGAACAATTTGAGGACTTCTACCCGGATGCCGGCGGGTTCATGAAAAAGAAAATCATTCTTAAAGTAAGTGACTACCGGTCGGCCATGGTTCAGGGCCGGTTTCTGGCTAAGAAAGGTGTCTGGGTATCAGAATACCGGATAGAATCAGGGCTTAACTGTGGTGGACACGCCTTTGCTACCGATGGTTTTCTACTCGGACCAATCCTTGACGAATTCAGGAATAACAAGTCGAAGCTTGCCGAAGATACTTATAAAACATGGTCCTCTGCCCTGGCTTCCAAGAACCGTCCTTATCCCGGAACGCGTCCGGAACTAAAGATTACGGTGCAGGGTGGAGTTGGAACGACACAGGAACAGCAAATGCTGCTTGATTACTTCGGCGTGGATTCTGTTGGATGGGGCACTCCTTTCCTGCTGGTACCCGAAGCCACCAATGTTGATGAAAAAACTTTGCAACTGCTCACAGCGGCGACAGAAAAGGATCTCTATCTGAGCCATATATCCCCGCTTGGTGTGCCATTTAACAGTCTTCGAGGCAACTCGAAAGATCTGCACAAACAACAACTGATTGACAAAGGCAGGCCCGGCAGTTCATGTCCCAAGCAGTTTCTCCAGTTTAGTAAAGAGTTTACCGAACAACCTATATGTCTTGCATCCCGGCAATATCAGAAACTCAAGAAAAAGGAACTGGACCAACAAAACCTGGATCCGGTAACCTACCAGAAAGAGATAGATAAGATCACCGAGAAAGCATGTCTCTGTATTGGCCTGGGTAATTCCGTCCTGCAAAAGAATGATATGGATGTAACCTCCAAAACACGGAATACAGGCGTTTCGATATGTCCGGGGCCCAACATGGCCTACTTTTCGAAGATTGTGTCTCTCAAAGAAATGGTCGATCATATTTATGGCCGGATCAATATCATCTCCCGAACTGATCGGCCCAACCTGTTCCTGAAAGAGTTGTATCAATACCTGGATTATTTCAAAAAAGCTGTCGACGATATTCGGGATACAACGAGTAAGAAGCAGCAGGAATATCTCACCACGTTTCGTGATAACCTGTGTGAAGGTATCCGGTATTACCGGTCGTTGGTTTCCGAGGTAAGCCGTTTCTTCAATGACATGAAAATGGATATGCTTGATGAACTGGAAGCCGTTGAATCGGAACTGCGCGGTATTGAGATCGATTCTCTTTTTGCAGTAACGGATTAATCCGCAAACAAATCGCTGTTTACAGCTTCGGTATAGGCGATCTGAAAGCTAACCCGGTTGTGCGATCGTGAAGGTGCCTCGACCCGATAAAGGAGTATATCGGTTTCGACACTACTTTATTCTTATTGCTGTAATAGTTAGGTTTCTGTACATCAATTGGTTATAGTAAATGAGTATGAGTAATTATTATCATTCCGGAGGATGTTATGAAGAGAATTATCAATTGCCTGACTTTTACACTGATTGTTCTGGTTTCGATCTCTGCCTGCCGGCAAACTTCTCATAATCCGATTATCGATCCATCCGAGCCTTTTCATCGTGGAGTAAACCTGACAAACTGGTTTCAGGCATCGGGTGCCCAACAAATACCTTTCACCAAATTCACCGAACAGGATTTCATCGATATCAAAAACCTTGACTGCGATGTCATCCGTCTGCCCATCAACCTGCAGGCGATGACCAGCGGCGCTCCTGATTACACATTCGATCCCCTGTTCTACCAATACCTCGATCAGGCCGTATCGTGGGCCGAAGAATTGAAATTGCACCTGATCATAGACAATCACACGTTCGATCCTTCTGTTAGCACCAGCACCGATGTGGGGCCCATACTTATTAAAGAATGGAAGCAACTGGCAGAACATTACAAGAACCGGTCCAGGTATATCTATTACGAGATCCTCAATGAGCCACACGGCATTACCAACCAGTTGTGGGGCAAGATACAAGGTGATGTGATCGATACGATTCGCACTATCGATACCACCCATACTATCGTTGTGGGTGGTGCCGACTGGAACAGCTACAACGATCTTAATGGGTTGCCCCGCTATTCGGATAACAACCTGCTATACACTTTCCATTTTTACGATCCGATGGTGTTCACGCACCAGGGCGCCAGTTGGACCAGCCCCTCCATGGTGCCGCTGTCCGGTGTCCCTTTCCCCTATAATGCTTCGAAAATGCCTGCAACGCCTCCCTCTCTTAAGGGAACCTG